>DRJH01000373.1 GCA_011052285.1 Gammaproteobacteria bacterium | reverse complement strand
TGATACGGTTAAATGGAAAACAAGGATGTCCCGCAATGGCCAGGGCGGGTTAATCCCTGTGCGCCAAACTGTTTGCCTTGTGCACCTGAATCACCGACCGCACTTCAGGTAATCCTCGAACTCGCGCTGGACATACCCAGGCAGTTCTATTCCCCGCTCCGTGCCGGCAGTCCTTGCCGCAGCAGTGGGAAACATGGTTCGCGTCCTTGCGATACTGTGTTTCCATACAGCTTATCGTCTCGACACCTGGTGATACAGCCCCAGCCCGGTTAAATATGAAAGATGCCGGTCTCCGTATACGAGTTCAGCGCGATCTGCGCGAGCGGTTCCTGGAAGTCTGATCATGCCGTCCTCTGAAGGTTTTGTGCAGGGCTACAATGCTCAGGCAGCGGTTGATATTGATTCATACCTGATTGTGGAAAACCACATCACGCAACAGTCGAATGATAAGCAGGAGATCGAACCGACCCTGAAGGGACTGAAGGAAACCGAGGCGCATTTGGGTAAAGCGGAAGGTTTATTGGCGGATGCGGGTTACTTCAGTGCGGATAATGTAAAGCAGTGTGAGACCGCGGATGTCGTGCCGTATATCTCGGATCACCGGGAGCGGCACAACCGAATGTGGGATGAGCGATTCAAAATTCTACCCCCTTGCCCACCAGATGCCGTGACAGCGATGGCGCGTCAATTACACACAACGGAAGGGAAGGCCATCTATGCCAAACGCAAATCCACGGTGGAACCGGTGCTTGGCATTCTTAAAGAAGTGATGGGATTTCGGCGATTTCACCTTCGTGGGTTGAATGCGGCGCAGGGCGAGTGGAATCTGGTGTGTATGGCGTGGAACCTGAAACGCATGTACTCCCTGGGAAGCTGAGAGCATGGCTCAGGAAGGTTTTATCCCGACAAAGTACGCCCATTGCTGTTTGGGATGTGCTTTATTAAACAAAAATTCGGGATTGGCACTCAAGCCAGTGAAGTGTGATGCTTTGCAGGCTGAGCTAAACCCGACAGGCTCGAGCTGCTCGAATACCGCATCAACGCCTTTATTCAGCAAGCTTGCCAGTAAAAAATACGGTGCGATTGAGGATCATTTCGGCATCTCCGCCGAGCTGGAAATGAACCTGAAGTCCGCAGGCAAGCACGCAATATATCATGAAGTATCGCGCATGGCTGAGGTGGTTTACGTGCGGCAGAAGCAGGCTTTGGGCCTCGATCATGCGGTAGCCTGTGCCGCCCACTGGATTGGCAGCGAACCCTTTGGTGTCGCACTGGCGGACGAGCTTATTGTTGCCGAGATGCCTGCCATGCAACAACTTCGTCATATCCACGAAGAAACCGGTTGTTCCGTCATCGGCCTGATGCAGGCTCCACTCCATTTGGTCAGTCGTTATGGCATCGTTCAGGCTGGTCAGGAGAAAAACGGCCTGCTCCGCTTGCTGGATATGGTGGAAAAACCCGCTCGGGTTTCTCATGGCCAATGTGGAATTAGGCCAGCGACACCCTAAATATGGAGAAGAATTCACCGCATTCCTGCGCCAGCCAGGATGAAGCGGAACATTCTGGCACTTGATGCCGCGTTTGGACCCGCCTGCGCCTGCCTACTCCGACAGCATGGCAGGCAATTCCATGCCGTTAGTAGAAATGCCGTCAAGTGAGCCGTGGTGTAGTGGAGAAAGGCCAGCTCTGTTGTCAGATACAACCGCAGAGTTCGGCCACACCCGGAGCGCCCGTGCCGATTAGAGCAAAAGATACGCTTACCGACAGTTCGCCTTGCCCTGATGGTGTTTTTTATAGACGAACCCATGTGACACAAACTGACCCTGTTTAGCGCAGTGCCGGCACCGGATCGGATGCGGCTGGGCATCCAGTGACAGGGGAAACCGATGGAGGGTATCGAGGTCATCGAAATAGCGTTTCATCCGATCTATTTTAACGGGTCACGCCAAATCATTGACAGAGGCTACATCCAGCATCCAGAATTCCGCACACAAATCTGAATCACCAAATTACCGTTATAATTTGTCACTCACCTTGCGACAGGAATTTGGTTGAAAAAGGAGGGATTGGGCGGGTTTAATTTGGGAAATAACAGCTATTTTCATAGGGATACCTCAGAGTCTGACCCTATTAGGTCTTTTTCCGGGTGGCATGACGTATTACCACGATGGGCTATAGTACAAGCCGATATTATTCCTTGTCATGGTGTCTTTCGCAAATAGTGAGATGTGCTTCTGGTAGGCATCCCGACAATATCACCTTGGAAGAATATTAGGTGCTTATTGCGCTACTAACTCAACACGACGGTTCTTTGTGCGTCCAGCCTCTGTATTATTCGTTGATACCGGTGCCAGTGAAGCCACACCATGTGCCTGTAATCTTTCAGAACTAATGCCGCGCTTGATTAAAGCACTCGCAACGGCACTTGCCCGTTCACGAGACAACGTCACATTACGCTTGAACGAACCTGTATTATCAGTGTGTCCGACAACATACACTTTAAGAGACGGAGTATTGACTAATGCTTTTTGTATTTGATCGAGCGTCGTATTTGACTCTTTTTTTAATGTTGATTTATTTGTATCAAAATAAATCCCATATAAGGCGATTCGGCCTTTCTCATTGACCTGATTGGTAATATTTTCAGCGGTAATAATTTCTATTTGATCATCATTCAGCGCGGCTACTTCGATAACATCCATTTGAACCCATGCACGACCAAATCTATCCGGGTAGTAGTCCCAACTATAACGGTAAACCATTAAAGAAACATATACGTCTCCTTTTGGATCATGCTTTTTAAAAGTATAATAACGAATATCATCTGCATATTGGTACGCATATTCAATCAAGGGGGGTTGAAAATTTTGGATATAGTTCAAAAAGGTATAACCACAGCCATCACGACCTTTTTGTTTGCAATAATAAACTTCCTTAAAGCCGTTGTTTTTTAATTTTTTCTCATAATTCTTGAAAACTTCCAGGGTTGATTTTCCTTTGGGAGCCTTATATAGGATACGAGTAATCTTACCGTCGATTGTTGTGCTTTTCTTTAATCCCCATGCGTCACCTTTACTAACGGGAGCACCTTCAGGAAATATATACTCATCATAAGCGCTCTGTGAATATCCAACAATCTCCGAACCTTTAAATCTTCCTACATCCGGATAATCACTACTACCCTTTATATCCGCTGACCAGGTATATGCGCTGCTAAACACAAGAAGTATTGTAATGAGAATACGTTGGAAGAGTTGCACGCTGAGTCCCCTATGAAATTATTTTTTACTTGTCATTGATGCTGGCGCGGCAAAAAATAATAGCAATCATCCGGGATAGAAAAGACCAATTCACTCTATGATAAAAATTAATAATTTACTGCTACAATCTATCGCCTGAACTGGTGTTTGTCAAGGAAGAGCCTTGTCTTTGAAGAGCCTTGTCCTGTTCAAAGTTCGATGTTAAATGATTGGGTATGTCTTGTACTCATTTTCGCCTACCGCTAATGAAAATTAGAGGCGACAACTATCCTGACACAGGGGGATCCCGGCTCCACCCTCCCCAAATTACGCCGTAAACCGTCTCTGAACCGCCAGAATCCATCCCCTATAGGCTGGATATTCATCGAATACCGGGGATTATACTTCCTATACGCAGTTCCGTTTGCCATGTACCATGTTCTGGAGGGGTTACCCGAATCGTTAAGATCGTTAGGAAACACAGGCTTAATGCTCTGAGCAGCTATGCGGGGGAGGTATGATGCGTTTATTTTTCAATAAGGTTCAAACAGAAATACATGAATGGCTGCGAAAGAATCAGTTCAGACTGACTTCAACCCCATGGAAAAATAAAAAACACACCCGCAATGCATTCTCTCCGGGATTTGCTTGTCAATTGATAGGCCTGACTATAAGTGTTGCAGGATTTGGTTCCTATGCACATGCTGTTTGCCAACAATATGACCTTGAAGTGACCAAGGTAGAGATTCTAAATCCAATACGTGTTTTTAAACGTGGCGATACTGTCAATGCTCAAGTCACCCTGACCAGTGTAGGTCAGCTTAATGCTTCTACAGGCCCACAATTTGGAACAAATATCCAGCTATGGAATGATGTGGGTTTTGCTACCTCCGCCGCACCGGGTCCTGGCACTGATACCATGCCTGTGGGTAGCTCTAAAATATTTAACATATCATTCCCTATAACGTCTTTTACTTCGGAAGTTCTGGTCTATCATTTAGCCGCGCGCATAACCACCTCGCAAGAAGGAGGGAACGGTGGCGGCTGCAATAGCGCACAAATTGGCGCATTATTTAATAACAACGCCTTTACAGATCCAAAACCATACATTATTTTTCCTGCTGAAAATGTTACAACCACAACCACGCCGGACAAGAAAAACCCGACTACAGCCGGCGATCCGGTCAATACCTTTACCGGTGAATTATTTAATGTATATCCGGATATCAACCTGGGTGGGCCGATGCCACTGCTATTTTCTCGCAGCTACACTTCCGGCTTTGCCAGCACCTTGCGCAGACCCAGTGCATTGGGCAATAGCTGGCGACAAAATTTTGACTGGGTGCTGACCAACACGGCCAGCACTGCGGAGGTCATTACTGATCAAGGGCGCAGTATTAAATTTTCGCTGACTGCCGGGGTATGGTCGCTAAGCGGGGTTAGCGATGTGCCTTATCAACTCGCGGCCGATGCAGTCAGTGGCAATTTCACACTTGCTGATCCACAGAACAATCACCAATATATTTTTGATGCGACAGGCAAGTTGCTTTCGATACACGATAGCATCGGCAATACGCATACCTTGATCTATGCGGCGAATGGACTGCTGACTCAGGTGGCAGACGGGCTGGGACGTGTGTTGAACTTCACTTATGATACATTTGATCAGTTGGCTACTGTGAATGATGGTAATGGGCGACAAGTATCGTTTGTTCATGGCGGTGTGGCAGGTAGAGATCTGTTAACCGTGACAGATCCCCTGGGTAATGTAACAACCTTCACCTATGCCTCACCACTAAATACTGTTAAAACGCTGGGCTTGATCGCATCAGAAAAAAAACCATTGGGAAATATCCCTTTTGCTCAGGCATGGATGACCAATGCTACGGGCACACGATTTATGGTGGCCAGTCAGACAGATGCTCTGAATAACACCACAACCCTCGCCTATGCAGGCAACAATACCACCATCACCGATGCGCTGGGGCAGATCATGACCCACACGCACACCGCAACCGGAGAACTAAACAATGTAGCACGCCGAGATGGCACAGCCGTTACGCTAACTTCCAATGCCGCAGGCCAGCGCAATGGCATCACCGATTCGCTCGGAGCGAGTACAGGCTTTGCCTACGATGCCGCCAGCGGGCGTGTGGCGACCACCACCCATGCCAATGGTGCGACCACCACCAAAGCCTTTGCTGCCCGTACTTTAGCCAGCGGCGTGACCCTGTTTGATCACACATCCACCACCCATGCCGATACCACCACCGATTCATCTATTTTTGATGCAGCGGGTAATGTCACTTCCCGCACGGACAGGGCGGGAAATACTACCAGCTTTACCCGCAATGCCAACGGCCAGTGGCTGACCCGAACCAATCGTCTCGGCGGTGTTATGACGCGCACGTTCAATGCCGATGGCACCAGGGCAACCAGCACCGATGTGTCAGGCAATGCCACCACCCTTGCCTACGATGCCTTTCGCAGGCCGATCACCACCACCTTTGCCGATACCAGCACGCAGTCGCTCACCTATGATGTAATGAGCAGGCCGCTGACCATCACCGATAATCGGGGCGGCGTGACCAGCATGGCGTATGATGCCAATGGCAATCTCACCAGCACCACCAATCGCACCGGGGCTGTGACAACGCTGAGTTACGATGCCATGGATGATATTACAAAAACCACCGATGCCAACGCTAATTTCAGCACCCGCAACTACGATGTGTTGAGGCGTCTTGCCAGCACTACGGATCGCAACGGCAATATCGTCAGTTTCGGCTACGATACGCAAAACAGACTGAATGCACTCACCGATGGCAATGGCAATATCTCCCGCCGTAGTTTTGATACGGAAGGCACACTCGCCACCACCACCACGCCGCTGGGCAATGTGACCAGCTTCACCTCAAACAACATGGGGCGCATCACACAGATTTCCAGTCCGATCGGAAACAATGTGCAAATCGCATACGATACTATGGGGCGCATCACCAATACGACTGATCCATTGGGAAATATCAGCAGCAACACGTACGATGCACTCGGACTGGTTGCCAGCCGCACGCTGCCGGGTGCAATTTCCGCCAGATATACCCGCAATGCGCTGGGGCGCATCACGCAGACAACTGATCCGCTGGGGAATAATTGGTCACGAGCCATGGATACGGCAGGCCGCCTGACTGCCAGCACCGATCCACTGGCTCGCAGCAGCAACTTCGCTTTTGACAATCGCAATCGCATCAGCACCATCACTTTTCCAGCAGGCCTTGGTACGCGCACCAATACCTATGATGCCAATGGCAATCTGACGCGCAAACTCTTTTCCGATGGCACTGATCTGGCTTTCACCTTCGATGCCGAAGACAGATTGCTCACTGCCAACGGCCTTGCGTTGACCCGCGATAATCTCGGGCGTATCACTGCCAGCAACGGCATCGCCATGGCCTACGATGCTGGAGGCCGTATCACCTCGATCACATTCGCAGCCGGTAAAGCCGTGAGCTACGGCTACGATGCCAACAACAATGTTAGAACCGTCACCGACTGGGTGGGGGGAACATCCACCTTCACCTACGATGCGGATAATCGTTTGACCTCGATGACCCGCCCCAATGGCGTAACCACCAGTCACACCTATGACATTGATGGCCGATTAACCGGATTTGCTGATGGGATTTTGGGCAGCACAACATTAACCCGCAATGCCAAAGGCCAGATCACATCGGCGGCGCGCACTGTGCCGACAGCAGCCACAGCGACAGGCGCGACCAGCAGCCACAGCTTTGATGCGGCGGCACAGGTCAGTACAGCCGGATTTACCTACGATGCACTGGGCAGGCAAACCAATAACGGTGGTACGGGATTTGTCTGGGATCTGGCATCGCGGTTAAGCAGTGCGGGAGGCGCCACGCATACTTATGACGGCATTGGCTATCGCTTGAGCCGCGCCACCGCAGCAGCAGGCACACGCAACTATGTGTGGAATCCGGCATTGGGTCTGCCCTCGGTCTCCATCGAAAAACAGGGGGCAGCCGATCTGCGCTATTATGTGCATACGCCGGGCGGCGCGCTGCTCTACAGCATTGATGCGGCGGGCAATGCCCGCCACTTCTACCATTTTGATGAAACGGGCAATACCCGTTTTGTCAGCGATGATGCCGGAGCCGTGCAGGTCAGTTACGCCTACAGTCCGTTTGGCGTGGTGCAGGCCACAACGGGCGTGCTGGACAACCCGTTTACCTGGCAGGGGCAAGGCGGTATCTTTAATGATGGTAACGGACTCTATTATGTGCGGGTGCGTTATTACGATGCCAATACAGGGCGTTTCCTCTCTAAAGACCCAATTAAATCAAGCGCACCGAAACGGATGAATCCGTATCAGTATGCATTGAATGATCCGTTGAGATTTGTGGATGTTGCCGGGGCTGACCCTGGAGACACTTCTACCACAGTTGGCACTATTGCTACCGGGATTAGTGTTGTTGCCGAGGGAGCTGGTTCTATTGCTAATCTTGGTGGTCTATCATCGGTAGTAGGTGGGGTGGACCTGGCTTTAAAATCAAATGGAATTGATTCATCTAAGTTTACTGGGGGGGTGAATGTTGGTGAACTTGCCTCAGAAGTCGGGTTGTTAACCGTGGGGTCGGCAATAGCAACAGCTGGTACAGCTGTTGCTGCTGCTGCAGTGACAGGAGGTGCGGTGGCCATAGCGGGTGCCGGTGTGGCTGTAGTCGCTGTTGGTGCGACTGTAGTGGGTGGGGTTATAGCCTCGGGAGTAGCAGTAACCAAGTTTGCTATAGCTGGGGCACAGGCTATTGAAGCTAACTTTAGTGCAGACCCTGGTCTTGAAGCGATAGCGCGAGGTCAAGCTAAGGTGGCCGAGCGTGCTAGGCGGGCAAGAGAGAGGATAAGTCGGCGAAATCTCAAAAAAACGTTCTCCTTAGCTCGTCAAGCAAAACAAGAGCTTGAAGATTTCGAGTTATCTCAGGCAGCCAAAGAAGCTGCATTGGATGCTCGCCTTGCGGCAAGAAGAAATAATGCGGAATTTTCAAGACGCGATGCAGTGCAAAAAAAAGGACGTAACTGAAAAGAAGGTTGATGTTTGAAAGAGATCGATGAAATAAGGAGTGATGATGAAAAACAACTGTCTGTCAAAACTATGGATTGGCCTGATGATGGCTTTATTACTGCCTGTTGCTGTCTGTGCTGAAAACTACACATACGATACAGCAGGCCGCCTGACTTCTGCAACGTATGCGGATGGTTCGTCGATCACCTATACCTATGATGTCAATGGTAATATTCTTAACAAAACAGTTGCGGTACCCGGCTCGGTGGCAGACACGACCAAGCCAGTCATCATCCTGCTTGGCACAAGCCCGGTTACAATTGCACGGGGTTCCGTTTATACCGATGCTGGCGCCACAGCATCAGATAACGTGGATGGCAATATCACAGCCAACATTGTGATGGTGAATCCGGTCAACACTGCCGTTATCGGCACTTATACGACGACTTATAACGTCAGCGATGTTGCGGGCAATGCAGCCACGCAAGTGACGCGCACGGTGAATGTGACCGATCAGACCGCACCGGTGATTACCCTGAACGGTACTACACCAGTGATCGTTGCAGAGGGTTCAGTCTATGCCGATGCCGGAGCCACAGCGGCGGATCAGGTCGATGGCGTTGTTGCCGTTGTGAAAACAGGTGCCGTAAATGCAGCTACAGCAGGTGTGTATATCCTGACCTATACGGCGACCGATGCTGCGGGGAACAGCGCAACAGCTTCGCGCAAGGTTAAAGTGACTGCGCCGGGAACCACGGCCAACGGTTCCACTGCACAAATCACGGGAACAACAACTGTGGATATTGTGTCAGCCAATGAGATTATTTCCAATTTCTCTGCCACCGGCACAGCGGGTACAACACCACCATCCGGCGTATCGTTCCCGTTTGGCATTGTCAGCTATACCACCTCAGTCACACCGGGCGGCAGCCAGACAGTGACTATGAGCTTCAGTACGGCTTTGCCTGCCAATACTGTGTTGTACGAAGTCAATAATGCTGGTGTTTACAGTTTGATTCCGAAGGGTACGGGCGTGAATCAATGGATGCAGGTGAATGCCAATACCGTAGCCTTGACATTGCTCGATGGCGATTTGTTTGATCTGGACGCTACAGTCAATGGCGTGATTGTTGATTCTGTGGCAGTGGGCAGTGGAACAGTATCATCTCCCGCGAGTTCGGGTGGCGGTGGTTGTGTGATTGTGGCCAACCCGACTGCACCGATTGATCCACTGATGCCGATTCTGGTGCTGCTGCCTGTGTTCTGGCTGCTTATCAAGCGGAAACCAAGCTCTTCGGTACAGTATCGCAGCTAAAGCCGGTGGTTTAAACTTTATGATAGAAAATTAAGATAATATAAAGTACAATTTTAATATTATTTAAGTTATACTTTGCACATGTGGATTCCCAGGCTAATCGAAAAGCGGATACATCAGGCAGTAAAAACTCGGCCTGTAGTTATGCTTACGGGCGCAAGACAAGTGGGTAAAAGTTCACTGCTACAGAATCTTTACCCAAAACACACCTACGTTACGCTTGATCACATTCGCCAAGCTGAGCTTGCCAATGACAATCCAGAGTATTTCCTGTCATCTTTATCTACACCTGCGATTCTCGACGAAATGCAATATGCGCCTGAACTTTTTCGTTATTTGAAAGTACTGGTGGATGAAAACCGTAGTAAGAATGGGCAATGGATTTTAACAGGGAGTCAAAAGTTTGAATTGATGCAGTCTGTAAGTGAAAGTCTGGCAGGCCGGATTGCAATAATAGAATTAGACACTTTAAGTGCGGAGGAGTTACGTGGTGCAAAAGCCCGAAACTTAAATTCATTTTTGTGGAAAGGCGGATATCCTGAATTATGGGAAAATCAGAAACTTTCAGTAAGAGATTTTTTTGAAAGTTACATTCGCACATATCTGGAAAGAGATTTAAAAGCAATTATTAATGTTTCAAGTCTTCAAGACTTTCAGCGCTTCTTGCGGGTAACTGCAACCCGCGCTGGTAGTTTGGTGAACTATCGCAATATTGCCAAAGATGTCGGTGTTTCAAGCGTGACTATCAAAAGTTGGATTAGTGCATTGGAGCAGAGTGGTGTTGTTTATATATTGCCACCATTTTTTGCGAACTTAGGAAAACGTATGATTAAATCGTCTAAGTTATATTTTGCAGATCATGGTTTGTTGTGTTTTTTGCTGAATATTAATTCGCTAGATGATTGGCAAGGACATATTATGAAAGGTAATGTGTGGGAAAATTTTGTATTTTCAGAAATACTAAAAAACAACAGATATCGTCCCGGATATCAGTTGTTTTTCTATCGAGACCAGAATGGAGTGGAGATGGATTTTCTTATTGAGGACAAGAAAACAATTACACTCATTGAGGCAAAATCAACAGAGAACCCAGATAAGAAAAAATTTAACTTTAATAAAATAGAGCCTTTATTCAAAAAATATTCAGTCGAGTGTTTAGTTGCATTAAATATTTCTGATAAGAAGCCATTAAAAATGAAGAATTACAC
>DRJH01000372.1 GCA_011052285.1 Gammaproteobacteria bacterium | reverse complement strand
TTCAGTGCAGCAATGCCCCAGCGTTCGCCATGTCGTTCGGTGTAAGGAGTGTAATGATCAATCTTCCAGCAGACCAGTGAGAATCTGAGGGCATGACGTTTGGCATTGGAAATTTCCTGATCCAAACGCCGATCCATATATCGCATGTTGAAGCAATCCAGCACCGGATCAATCAAATGGGCACGGGCCGGATAAAGTAATTCCATTTTTTGCAACTGACGCACCAGTTCTGCGCGTCCACTGCTCCCCTTGATCAAAACACGCTCTGCCTCACGCCCCAAATGCAATGCTTCTTCACGGGACAAGTCCTTGGCGGTGTAGATAAGAATCGGAATATGGGCCGCAACAGGATGCCGATGTAGCTGCCGGATCACATCAAAGCCACTGACTTGTGGCATCATCAGATCTAAAATGATCATATCCGGCTCCCGTTCCACAGCCGCCTGTACGCCTTCCCACCCATTGCTGGCCAGCAAAACCCTGAATCCTTCAGCCACCAGCGTGTCCCTGAGAAATTCACGCACTGAAGGCTCATCATCAATCACCAATACGGCGGGTACCTCGGGATGTGCCGGGATGTAACGGCAATAGCGGGAAATCATATCAAGTAGATCTTGCTGTTTGATGCCTTTCTCAACAACACCGACAGGGCCGGTTGAGAATTCCAGCTCATCTGCATCGCCACCAACCAGCAACACCGGCAGATTGCGTGTCGCCTTGTGCGTTTTGAGTAGTTGCAGATTCTGATGCAAAAGCTCATCTCCGGATGGAATGCCCAGTATGATTAAATAGACACACAAAGTATCACAACGTTCGGCTGCATTGGAAATATCTGAGCGGAAGGCCTCATAACCCTGCACCTCCATCAATTCGATCACGGCTTCAGTACGTCTATCATCCGCATCAACAACCAATATCTTAGGTCGTGGGCCACTCTTCGGTACCGTTTCTGACACCGCTGAATCAATCTGTGGCAGGCGATGTTCCTGTACCGCGTATGTGGGTTCGGCTGGCAGTTCAATGGTAAATTTACTGCCATACCCCGATTCACTCTGTAGTTTTATTGAGCCACCGAGTAGATTGACCTGGCGTCGGGTCAGAGCCAGGCCCAGGCCGGTACCACCATGCTCGCGATTAAGGCCACCACTGACCTGCACAAAGGGTTCAAAAATCTTTTTCTGATCCTCATCTGCGATGCCGCAACCCGTATCGCTAACCACCACCCGCACAAAACATTTGTTCGGATTCACCTTTTCAATACTCACATGAATAGTAACCCGACCTTGATCAGATGTAAATTTAATGGCATTACCAATCAGATTAACCATGATCTGGTGAAGTTTGCCGCCATCAAGTGTGACCTTTTCATCATCCGGGCACACATCTTCCAGTTGCAATGTGATATGTTTACCATCAGCCAGCGGAGCCAGCCCGTGGATCACCTCACGGGCAATCTGGCCAGGATGACACGGTGTTTCATCGATCATCATCATTCCCGCTTCAATTTTGCTGATATCGAGCAAATCATTAATAATCGTCAGCAGTCGTTTGCCGCTGGCATGCACATGGTTCACATAGCGATTCTGTTTATCGCTCAAGAGCCCCATGCGGGGGTCTCTCAGTAACTCTGAAAAACCGATAATAGCATTCAGGGGGGTGCGTAATTCATGACTGGTATTGGTCAGAAACTGGCTTTTCGCTTCATTGGCCTGTGTTAATTCCTCATTGATCAGCTCCAGCTCTATCTCTCTTGTCTGCAGGTGTTGGTTGACAACTGCCAGCTCTGATTGGGCATTGCGCAAATTAGAGAGCGCAATGGCACAAGCCGATGCCAGAAGAGTAATCGCATGCTCATCATCTTCACTGAAATCACAATTATCGCTACGATCCGTTAGATAAATTGCCCCGAGTACCTCCCCGGAGAAAATAATCGGCACACCCAACAACGAGTGCATAGACGTATTCCCTTCGGGAAATCCCACGCTATCAGGATGGGACATAATATTATTTACCCGTACCGCTTTAAGGCTGTTCAAGAATAATTTTAGCAGCCCTTCACCTTTTGGGATCCGGGCAATCGCCGCTATTTGTTGTTCACTGATGCCTAATGGAACCAAATGACGCTTACCCCTGGCGTCGGTATAGACCACCATGGCATAGCGAGCCTTGACCATTTCCATGGCCAATTCTCCAACATGATACAGAATATCCTTCTTGACAGTTTGGCGTGATAAGCTGATGACGGCATCGGTTAACAGCTGCTGTCGTTTTTTTTGCTTGCTCTCCGTCTCTATTTTACCTTCCAGATGTTCAACCAAGTGGTCAAACGCATGTGCAACAGTCCCGAACTCATCCTTGCGTTCAGAGCGAATGCGATATCCCAGATCTCCTCCGCTGATGGTTTTGGCTGCAGTATTGAGTGTCAGCAACGGTTTGATGATAAATTTGCGCAAACAAGCCGCAACAACAGTGACAAACAGCAGGATAATGACAAGGAATCCCAAGGTGACCCGCGACAACAGCTTCTCCAAACGTGTAGTTGCAGCCACTGTTGGTACTCCCAGCACCAGCACTCCTTGCAGCATGTTATCCGTATAGCCATGGCAAGCCTGGCATGCCTGTTCGGCCCGTATCGGATAGAGGATAGTCATACGACCATAACTTCTGACTTCAGTCTGTCGGTTCTTATTCACAACCTTATCAAAAGCTGCTTTAAGGGATGGGTCTATACGACCGCTACCGGTAATCTCATGGCGGCTGAATCGTTGTACAGATAAAAAACGATTAACCATCTGCACCGTTTCCAAATCATTAAATGCCTCAACACCGTCCGGACGGTAGATTTTGGCAAAATCAATGGATGGTTGTGCGGCAACACGTTGCAACCATGCGTGCGCAGTATCACCATACCCGGCCAGCATAATACTTTTCAGGCTGCCTATGGCTATTTCGGCCGTTGACTTAGCCCGTTCCACCTCATCCTGTCTAAGTAGGGATTGCCCCTGCAGATCAATCAAGTACAGGCCTGCTCCCAATAGGAGGGTCAGAGACAATCCCAGCAGTAGAGTGAATTTTATGCTAATCCTATACAGCATTGACATACTCCATACACTTCATCTTCCAGCAGCCCCTCCATTGGCACGGACTTGTGCCGCAATATGTCATTACACCCATTTATTGGTGGAGCTACCTCGCCACTGATCGACCTGCTTTTCGATAGCAGATCATGGCTATTAGATCAAGGCCAGTAGATTAGGTTCCCACAGAATAGGGTTAATGAGCGCCAACCCACTGCCAGACATCCAGGGCGGTACCAGCGTTCAAATGATCATCACAGCTCATTGCCTCCACTTGCCTGTCAGACAGTGGTCCAATGATCTCAGCAACGGTTGTGCTCAGTCCCTGGCAATCAAATACCCATATCCTTTGGTGTAGTCCGGCAGACTGGGATCATCATCCACCTCAAGCATCGCGATCATGTCCTGTTCTGAATAATTTTATTCTGCCCGGCATGATCAGCAAGTATCCTGTGTACCGTAGTTATGAAAGTGGTGATATCCAGCGGCTTGAACAATAATGCTTCCGGACTTGCTTCTTTGATACGATTGATAACCAGTCGCCGGTCATATGCCGCCGTTATGGCAATCACCTTCGCATTGATCAAGGGTGTATCTGGCGCCTTAAGCCGATGAATGATTTCCAGCCCACTGATATCGGGCATCATAATATCCAGCACAACCAGATCCGGCTGAAGCCGGCCAATTTCGATCAGGCCTGAATACCCGTCATGAGCAGAATGCAGCTCATAGTCATCACCTTCGGCCTCAAGTGCCCCGGTCACCAACTCATGCGCGGACAAATCATCATCGATCACCAGAATACGCTTACGCGAAAACTGCACATCAATATTTTCATCTACAATTGGAGTGGTAAATTTATCCATAAATTGTAGAAATGAAACGCGGGGGATGCGCCAGTGGCCACCAGGTGTCTGGATGGCAATAATATCCCCGCTACGAATCCAGTTTTTGATCGTGTTAAGCTTAACGCCGCATATTTTTGCTGCTTCACCCGTGGTTAGATACATGTCAGCCCCTTCCGAAACCAGAACCGTTTGCTTACAAAGATCAGTCACCGTTCAATTGCCTACAATTATGCTCAACTTACGGTATCAACTCAAGAACTTTTTTGCTTTAATGATGGTTTTTATACTTTTGACACTTTGCGCTCGGGTACTTTTTTTGATTTTTTGACGTTGCCGGGATGATTTGGTGATCAACAGGAGATCATTGTTGTCAACACCGGACAGCCCTCTACTGACATGCATCCACGACCCGAAACGCAACGACTAAAAGAATTCAACCTCTCCTACCCCCATGTTTTCCTGTTGTACCGGACTTAACGGGATGGTGTCTGATATCTGGCGAATTTCTTCGATAATC
>DRJH01000371.1 GCA_011052285.1 Gammaproteobacteria bacterium | reverse complement strand
GAATGTTACGCTCAATCAAGACTTTCATATAAGTCAATGCGGCATCTCCGTAGCCGCATGAGCCCATCAATGAGTAATACCTGATTCCCTTAATAATTTCCTCCTTACTGTGCAGACATTCCCAGACACAGCATCATGCCAGCTCCTGGCCGTTTAAACAGCTTTTTAGTTATTTGTATCAAGATATGTGGGCACCTCTATTAATTCATTGCCACGATGCTGGAAACGGTGGATACATTGGAAGTCACTGGCCTACACAAAAGCGCGCCTCTTCCCTACTCGACCCAAGACCTTTAGTAAAACGCCGGCATTGGGCATTGTTTATGATGGGTTGCAATTGGTAGTTGAGGTTGCTCAATTGCAACGAGCAAAAGAGAGTGGTATGTATACGGATGAGCAGATAAACCGAATGATTCAATAACGTGCCCGTGGTCAGGACTTGTTTCGCGGATTTCTTGCACCCAAGCTTATCCCAGCGCGAAACACCGGAAATCCGCGAAACAAGACCTATATGACCCCATGCAGCTGTTTATAGTTACACGTAGTCTTGGTATTTCTCGAGAAAGCGAACCGGTGTGCTTAAGGCATCGCGACGGAAGGGGTCACCCAGTTCACGGGTACACATGATCTCCACAATGGTGGTCTTGCCCTGGTTCATCTGCAGGTCAATCGCCTTGTTCATGGCCGTGTTGATATCCTCAAGACGGTCGACCACAATACCTTCTGCCCCCATGGCTTTGCCGATACCGGCCCAGCTCTGGCTTTCCAGTTCGCCGGCAACGAAGCGTCGGTTATAGAAATCCACCTGGTTTTTCTTCTCTGCACCCCACTGGCGGTTATGGAACACCACCGCGGTGACCGGGATATTGTGCCGTACACAGGTCATGGTTTCGGACAGGCTCATGCCCCAGGCACCATCACCGGCATAGGAGATCGCAGGACGATCGGGTGCTGCAACTTTGGCGCCGATGATGGTCGGGTAGGCATAGCCGCAGTTACCGAAGCTCATGGCGGCGAAGAAGCTGCGTGGTTTCTCGAAGCGCAGGTAGCTGTTGGCGATGGAGTTGATGTTGCCGATGTCGGTGGAGACCATAACATTTTCCGGCATGGACTTTTCCAGTTCCCGCAGTACCTGTCGCGGGTGCAGCCAGCCGCCGGCCTCTTGTTCCTGCTCAGCAATCATCTCCAGGCTGAAATCATCTTTTTCATGGGTCCAGTTGTCGAGCTCATTTTCCCATGCGGTTTTTTCATCATGAATCTGTGTGGTTCGCTGTTCACGATTACCAGTGCAGGCCAGCGACAATTGTCCCAGACGAGCGGTCAGGGCTTTGGCCGCAGCACCAGCGTCGCCACAGATACCGACCGAAATCTTTTTCACCAGGCCGAGCATTTTGTGATCGGCATCGACCTGGATGATTTTGGCATTGGCCGGCCAGTAGTCGATGCCGTGTTGTGGCAGGGTGCCAAAGGGGCCAAGGCGCGTGCCCAGGGCCAGGACCACATCCGCCCGGGAGAGGAGTTTCATGGCGGCTTTGGAGCCCTGGTAGCCCAGCGGACCACACCATAACGGGTGACTGGCCGGGAAGGAGTCGTTATGCAGATAACTGTTGACCACCGGCGCACCGAGACATTCTGCCAGGGCTTTGCAGGCATCGACCGCATTGGCCATGACCACGCCACCACCGGAGATAATGACCGGGAACTGGGCTTTGGCCAGCAGCGCGGCGGCCTCATTGAGACTGTTCTCGCCGCCGGGGCCTCGATCCAGACGCATCGGTTGGGGGATCTCGACATCAATTTCACCATAGAAATAATCACGCGGGATATTCAATTGTGCCGGGGCCATCTCCGACATGGCCCGATCAAAGCAGCGCCCGGTAATCTCGGCCATACGGTTGGGGTTGTTGACGTGGCCTTGATACTTGGTGAACTCCTGGAACATGGGCAGTTGATTGGCTTCCTGAAAGCCGCCCAGGCCCATACCCATAGTGCCGGTTTCCGGGGTGACAATTACCACCGGGCTGTGGGCCCAGTAGGCGGCGGCGATGGCGGTCACACAGTTGCTGATGCCGGGGCCATTCTGGCCGATGACCAGACCGTGCCGCCCGCTGACCCGGGAGTAACCATCGGCCATATG
Source organism: Gammaproteobacteria bacterium (assembly GCA_011052285.1). Lineage (GTDB taxonomy): Bacteria > Pseudomonadota > Gammaproteobacteria > Arenicellales > DRJH01 > DRJH01. Next base: position 2,833 of record DRJH01000371.1, on the reverse strand, counting down.
TGCCGCCCCTTGTTCATGCACCACCGGGATCAGGCGAATCCCGGCCGGTTCAAAGATGTCCATGGCATCCATGAACGCCGAACCCATGATTCCGAACATTTCGGTCACCCCGTTGGCAACCATGGTTTCTACAAAGGCTTCACTCGGTGTCATTTTCATGGGATCTATTCCTCATTGGTTCAGATGAGGTCGGGAAGACAAGGTAACAGGTGTTGCTCCACGACCGCAGGGTGTCTTTTTGACGTATGGAAATTGCGCGATCTATCGGTGTCCAAAAAAACTGGGTGACCATCGCATAGTGTTTCCGCTTGTCAGCATTGTAAGGTAATGGCTTGTGAAAACAGGGGATAGTACCAGTTCACAGGTATTACCCAGACCAGTGAACGGTGGTGTATTCATCATGCAGTTGAGCCGGATTCCTCCTGGTTTCCTCTGTGTTCGGCCGGCGTATGGAAATACTGATTATTCCATTGAAATTCTCTCTCGCAGTAACGTCGGAAGAGCGCGCTTTATGGCATATAATTCTGTTAGCCAGGCCGAAACAGGACATTATTTGACAATAAGAACGGGGCATGGAGAAGCCACGGTAACTTTATGGGCGACGCTACCCATGGTGATTTCACGCAAGCCGGTCAAACCACGTGTTCCGATTACAAGCAGTTCAATATTTTCCTCCTTGACGACCTCGATAATGGTTCTGGCTGGTCTGCCCTCGCGGATCATGCTGGTTACCGCCTTCAAGTCTGCATCCTTTGCGGCATACAGGCCCTTTTGTACGATATCCTCAGCCTGTTCCCTGGCGAGTTTGCTGTATACCTGGCGCGCATTTGAGGTGACCATGGTAACTTCGTAATCCGGGCGCAGCACACGCAATTGCAGCGCATGGAACAACAGTAGCTCAGCCTCACAACGAAGGCTAAGCGCTATTGCGGTATGCAAGGCTTTTAAAGCATGTTCCGAGCCGTCCAGGGCGACCAGGATTTTGTTATACATGAAAATCTCCCATAACGGGTCTGTGTTGACAGGCCACTATCCTGAATATCTCGGTTATTTCATTGCAGCCCGGGGTTTCTACAAAGGCTTTATTTGGCGTCATCTGTGTCATGCAGGTACTCTCCTGGCTAGGTGGTGGTCTGATAACTTTGGATTAATGCGGGTAATTTGAGGCGCTGGATTTTGCCGGATGGCCCTTTGGGCAGGGCATCCATAAAAAAGATACGCTTTGGTGACTTATACGTGCCCAGCTTCCTGACTACATATTCACTCAATTCGATCTCTGTGCAGGAAGTGCCGGGTTTTGTCGTCACGCAGGCCATGACTTCCTGGCCGTATTTGGCGTCTGGTATGCCAAAGCCAGCAGCTTCCAGTACCGCGGGATGTTCGTAGAGTGCTTCGTCAATCTCACGCGGTGCAATATTTTCTCCACCCTTGATAATCAGTTCCTTGTAGCGGCCGGTAATGAAGAAAAAACCGTCTTTATCACACCTTGCCATATCGCCGGTATGCAACCAACCATCGGGTTCCAGTGCCATTGTCGTCGCCTCAGGATTTTTATAATAGCCAGTGGTCACATTGGCACCTCGAACCATAAGCTCACCCGTAACACCTGGTGAACAGGGTTGCTTATTTTCATCCAGAATTCTAACCTCATTGCCATAGGCTTGCCCTGGTGAACCATATCTTGGTGCTTTCGGTGGCATTGGATTGGCAAGAATCTGTGCTGCGGTCTCGGTGAGACCCATGGTTTCGACCACTGGAATACCGAACAATTCTTCGAATGCCTTATGCATCTCGGGAGCTAAAGGGGCCGATGCTGAGCGGCCAAAGCGCAAGGTTTCAAGCCCACCATATTGCTGTCTGTCAAACCCTTCTCTTTCAGCATGTTCCAGCAAATAAGCGATCATGGTGGGTACTACGCTAAACCAGGTACAGGAATGCCGGGCTACTGCCTTCCAGAAGGTCGAAACACTGAAGCGATGGGGTATCACAATACTTCCGCCACTCACCAAGGGGGCTATTACAGAGACAATCTCGGCATTGATATGGTAAAGCGGAAGCACACAGAGCGTGCGGTCGGTACTCGTCAGATCATGAGCACCGACCGTGTTTTCGCCGCCTGCCACGATATTGCCATGGGAAAGCAGTACTCCCTTAGGCTGGCCTGTGGTTCCTGAGGTGTAGATGAGGATGGCATTGTCTTGGTCTGCTACAGGGACATTATTAAATCGATGTGTGCATGCTTTCAGGAAATTCTCGCCACAAAGACCGTTATCGACATCCACATCAATCAGCTCGATGGTATTCGGTAGTGAATTCAGGGTGCTGGCGTACTTTTGCCGATATTCGGCACTTACAAACAGGATCTTGCAGTCAGAATGCTCAATTACGAAGGAGAGTGCCGAGTCACCAGCGATGGCATTTAAGGGCACGACGATACGACCACTGTACATTACGCCGAGGAAAAGAACCGTTGTCCAATAACCATTTGGGAGTAGAAAGGCGGCCTTATCCTGTCTTTGAACGCCGATATTGTCCAGTAATCGGGCGATGTCACGGACATGCGCCTGTAATTGGCGGTAACTCATCAGCTGGTTGGTTTCCGGGGCGATCAGAAAGGTTTTTTCTTTTCGCTTGACCGCGTTTTGGTCAATCAATGAATGAATGCTGGTCATGATAGTAACTCGCCGGTCAGGCTTGATTTACGTTCTTGCGAATATTGTATTTTCTCCAGTAGTCACCGAAGATCTCTTCGAGGTCGGGCTCACTGGGCGCAATAGTGCAGACAATGCGTGTCGTATTGAGATAGTGTCGATAATGCAAGTTTTCGGAGATG
>DRJH01000370.1 GCA_011052285.1 Gammaproteobacteria bacterium | reverse complement strand
GCTTCGCGACACTGATGCCGGCCTGCCACTACAATTCACGAATTTTCGTGATTAATCAGTTCGTGATTAATTGGTTGTAACGATTCAGCGTTTCAGTTCGTCGAGTTTGTCGGTCACGTCCTTCCATTCATCCGCATCGGATAAAGCCGGCTTCATCTCGGTGATAACCGGCCAGACCTGTGATAGTTCGGCATTCAATTCCAGGTAGTTGTCCTGCCCCACGGGCATGTCATCGTCCGGGTAGATTGCATTGACCGGGCATTCGGGTTCACAAAGGCTGCAATCAATACATTCCTCGGGATCAATGACCAGAAAGTTGGGCCCTTCGTGAAAACAGTCTACGGGACAGACTTCGACACAGTCGGTATATTTACAGCGAATACAGGCTTCAGTGACTACATAGGTCATGGATAGACTCCGGATAGGGTCGCGCTCTAGGAGGCTGTCCGAGAATAGAGAGCCCACATCGTTATATACAACCAGCATTCGCCTTAAATTAAGAAAAACTCTAAGCAGCTTCCCCTCGCTACGGCCACTACGGATGGTGGAAGTGGCAGTTTGCAGGAGCAACAAACCGGTCGACTCCTGTTCTTGGACAGTCTCCTAGGGCACAGAACAGTCATTGGTAAACAAGGCAGCATTATATTGATTTCAAGGCGGCACGTAAATGCTCTGCCCCGGATTCTCTGCTCGGATTCCAGCAGATTCTTTTGTCAGAATTTGTTTTGTTATTGGCAAGATTTGATCGGGGTCATTGTTGTTGCCAGTACTACCGTGTAGTCTACGAATTCACATTTACAAATCCGGCAGCCGTGAGGGCTATTGAGGTGACAAGATGGGTTTCAAGGATATTCTGGTACATATCGACAATAGCAAATCTTCAGCTGCACGACTGAAGTTTTCAACCCGGTTGGCGGCGGCTTTTGAAGCTAATCTCATCGGTTTTGACACCCTGTATGCACTTGATGTGCCGTCATATTTGGAGGCACAATTTGGTTCGGATATTGTATCAAAGGTGATGCAGGAGTCGCGTCAGCGAGCTGCCAAAAGGGAGCAGGCTTTTCTGGAGGTGACGAGAAGGGCGGGTGTCCGTGGAGAATGGCGTCTGGTTGAAGGCAAGCCGTTGGATTTGCTGGTTCAGCATGGCCGTTACACCGATTTACTGGTAGTTGGACAAGGCAATCCGCATGATCCGTATGATAAAGGTAAAAATCTTGCGGACAGGCTGGTTCTGGAAAGTGGCCGTCCTCAATTGGTGATTCCTTATGTGGGTGTCTACCAACCATTAATCGATCACATTCTGCTGGCTTGGAATGGTCGCAGGGAAGCCGTCAGGACTGTCCACGATGCTTTGCCACTGCTAAAACGGGCCAAAAAAGTCACTGTTATTGCCATGAATCCGGCGGCCGGAAAAAAACATGGTCCGATCCCCGGCGCTGACATCTCCTTGCATCTGTCCAGGCATGGTGTGAACGCGGAAGCCGGTCACATGGTTAGAAATGAGTTGTCATTTGCCGATGCCCTGTTGTCACGGGCTGCAGATGATGGAGCGGGGATGCTGGTGATGGGGGCCTATGGTCACTCACGTCTGCGCGAAACCGTCCTCGGAGGGGCGACCCGCGAAATCCTCCAGCACATGACGATCCCGGTTTTTATGTCGCACTGATTCTACCAAGGTGGTAACGATTCAGCGTATTTAGATTTTAGTTCAGTATAAGGCGTTTTCGCACGGAGAATGTGAGCCTATAGGTTATATGTGAGCATTCGAGTACGAACACACGCCGTAATGGGACAAAAGATGAATACGCTGAATCGTTACCCAAAGTGGATGATGGTATCGCCCGGTGGCACACCAATATCAGTGAAGTGGGTCAGCCTCTTAAAGGAGCTGCCAATGAGGCGACAAAGCGGGTGACTTGCTCGACCAGCCCGGGTTGGGCATTGCCTCGGGAATCCAGGTTTTCCTGAATTTTGTCAATAATTGCCGAGCCCACCACTGCGGCATCCGCATAGCGATTGATATTGGCAACTTGCTTGGGGGTCTTGATCCCAAAGCCGACACCAATCGGCAAGCGGGTGTGTTCTCGCAGTCGTTTGGTGGCTGCGGCGATATCCTGTTGTTGTGCTGAGCCGGTACCGGTAATGCCGGCAATAGAAACGTAATACAAGAATCCACTGGCCTTGTTGGCTACTTGTGGTAATCGCTTTCCCAGTGTAGTGGGCGTGGCCAGGCGGATCCAGCGTATCCCGGCAGGCATTGCCAGATCACAAAGCTCAGCATCTTCTTCCGGTGGCAGGTCGACGATAATCAAGGCATCGACACCGGTGGCAGCTGCATGGTGCAGAAATTTTTCACTACCAAAATGGTAGATGGGATTGTAGTAACCCATTAAAACCACCGGCGTATGGTCATTGTTGACCCGAAATAACCGTACCAGCTCCAGTGTCTGTCGTAGGGTCATACCGGCATGTAGAGCCCTTAGATTGGCTGCCTGAATGGTCGGGCCATCGGCCATGGGGTCTGAAAAAGGCATGCCCAGTTCAATAATATCTGCTCCGGCATCCGGAAGATTTTTCAGTAATGCCAACGAGGTATCAAAATTGGGGTCACCAGCGGTGATAAACGTAATTAAACCACCTCGTCCGTCTGCTTTGATTTTTGCAAATTGACGTTCGATACGGCCATCATTCACGCTGTTTATACT
>DRJH01000369.1 GCA_011052285.1 Gammaproteobacteria bacterium | reverse complement strand
TTAAGTCGATTAACAAAGGATTTTCATGCAAGCTTAACGCCATGTTCATATCTCGACCCAGTTCTGAAGTCCCGGCACTCGTGCAAATTCTTTCACATTGTTTGTTACCAGTATCAACCCTGATGCTCTTGCATGTCCGGCAATCACCATATCGTAAGACCCTATTTGGTTGCCCAGTACTATACAACTGACGTTTCACCGTTCTTAGAGTGCTTCCTGGCACAGTAGCTATGGATTGTGGATAATTATGATGGGGTTTGCTTCGTTTGTAGCAAACCCCCATAAAATTCACTCTAAACACAGGGCGTTCGCAAACAGATAATATTTATATCTTTCAATCATATAGATCATTCAGCGCATTTTATCACAAACCTAAACAGTGAAACTTCAGCTATACAATTCAGCTCGTATCCGTCCAAAATGATATGCTGCTTTGTTCTGTGCCCAAAGCGGGAAGAAGATCGCGTACGGATATTTTCCGTCTTTGGTTGACACGCTGGCTGTTGAGCGCTATCTTTAAATCTGAGTATAGACCCCCTCACAAAACAAAGGAGGCGATAATGGCAACTGCACGTTTAGATATGAGATTGAGCCCTGACATTAAAGCGAAGGCCGAAAAAGCATCTGCACTTCTTGGAGTGAGGAGCTTAACTGAATACATCGTCAAGCTGATCGATGAAAATTCAACAAAAGTCATTCAGCAATATGAGTGCATGACGGTTGAAAATGATATTTTCGATAATTTCATCCAGATATGCGAAAAGATGCATGCACCGAATAAAAAAATGGTAGACGCCGCTGCTTTCACCAAAAAGCAGGGTTTCAAATGAAATATAGCAAGACCTTCGTTGAGTTAAACAAGGCTATTCACGATAGAGCTACTTTTGATTGTGGTTCAGTAGAATTAAATACCTTTTTACAAAAGCATGCTTTTAGGCATATGAAGGTCGGTGTCAGTAAAACAATGGTTTTGCCGGCCCTGGAGATACTGTCTAATCAAAAATATCCCATTTGCTCTTTCTATACGGTGGCTCCAAGTTCCATACAGAGAGAGATATTACCTCAAAATCTATCAAAATCATTACCCCACTATCCAGTTCCTGTTTTTCTTATTGCCCAATTGGCAGTAAACACAAAAGTTCAGAGACAACAATTGGGTAAAGCAACCCTTATAAAAGCACTTGAGTTTTTGTGGCAAGTCAATCAGCAAATGTGTGCTTATGCGGTGGTGGTCGACTGCATCAACGGGCCAGTTGAGAAATTCTATCAGAAATATGGATTCCTCTATCTATATAAAAACCAAGGTAAAACCAGAATGTTTTTACCAATGAAAACATTGGGACAACTGTTTGGAGACAGAAAGACTTTTATTCGTACCCAGATCATCACGGCACCTCCATAAAATTACTTAGACCACAATGGGACAACGTTTGCTACCGTTTCATTGAACACAGTCCAATACTGCCTGTGATTCAATGGCAGCGATAGGGTGGGTGTTTCTCACCGCTTACATAGAAACTAATGGCTGTAAGAGGCTTTAGTAGTGAGGTGGCTTTTCGTTCTCATTCGCTGCAGAAGCGGGGCCACCGTCAGTCGTCACACGAAGACGATCCAGCAGCTCTTTACAAAGGATTTCAAGACGGTCGATCTGCTGCTGTTGGCGGCTAACCACCGCGTTAAGATCATCCAGCGTTGATTCCTGATAAGCAAACTTGATTTCCAGTTCTTCGATGCGCTGCGCTGTTACGTTCATTCTTGTTCACACAAAAAGGTAATACCCTTGATAATCCAGTATTTTTTGCACACTACAAGGAATTCCTAAAATTGTTGCAGCTGTTGTGAAGTGGGTTCGGCGCAGCAATACCAAGGCTCAGATAAATGGGGTGTGGCCTGGCAGGATGTGATTTCGGGAAGAGACACGTATTCACCAATTGCCTGGTGGGCAAGCACCCAAATCTGCTCAAAAACCTGTCGTCGTCCCAAGTTGTTCCGGTCACCCTCTTCGACCACGGCCTGAATCTGCCGCTGTAATGTATCGACAGCAGGTTGTGGATGTCGCCATGGATAGCCGAGCAGTTGCGGGTCGAAGTCGTTGCAAAAAGGCAGCATGTCAACATCCTTCAACAGCCAGGAGCCTGCCGGCACAAGTAGGCGGATCGCCAGCTGAATCGATGGTACAGAATCAATCAACTGCAGGCGTACAATCGTCTCCAGCAACGTACAATATCCGGATAAAGTGGTCCAGGGGGTAAAAGGAATAAACGTCGGTGACAAAGCAATATTGCTGGCGCGCGTCAAGTGGACGACCACTTCAAAATCTTTACTGCAGTGGCCTTTTTGTAGCTTTTCCAAAACAACATTATCGGTTGATTCGACGGCAGAAGTAATAAACAGACAGCCCCAGTTGCGTAATCGGGGCAGGAGTGTCTGTTGCTCAAGCAAGTGGCTGACCTTGATTGTGGCGTCAAAAGTCAGGTCAGGAAATTCGGTATGCATGGCATCCAGGATACGTATGGCATGGCCGGGGCCATTGAGAAAATCCGGATCTCCGAAGGAGATATGCTGTGCACCAGCGGCCACCTGCTGGCGAATATCGGCCAACACAATTGCTTTAGGTACTGCTCGAAAGCGGCCTTGATACACCGGCACCACAGGACAATGCCGGCACAGGTGTTTACAACCCCTTGTGGTTTCAATAAAACCCACAGTACGACAACTACCATCCGCCAACACCAGATTTGCATACCGATCCAACGCCGGCATTTGACTGCGTTCGGGTACCTGCCATTCGATGGCGCCCGTACTGATTAGAGGCTGACGGTAATCCTGTTCCAGCTTGAGATCGCCATCCCGCACCCGACAAACAAATAACCGCAGCGCATCTTCCACCTCACCGCTGAATACAGCCATTGCACCAAGTTCAAAAAACAGCTTAGCATTGGCTGCGGCATACCAGCCATAGACACAAATCCTGGCATTCGGTGCCAGTTGTCGAATCCGGGGAAATGCAGCTACGGCAATCCTCGTTGCGGTATGCATACCCAAATGGATAGCAATCACAGCGGCATCCTGCAGCTTGTTTGGCACCAATCGTTGTAGCGCCAAATCGATACTCTCCACTGCGAATCCCTGCGCTTGTAGCGATGCCAATGGAGAAGCGATGGCAAAAGACTGCCGCCCTAATTCATAGGGGTTAATGAAGACGACTTTCATAAGTGATCTGATTCTTTCAGGAAGTGACTACAAATTTGACAATACTACATCCGCACAGGCTATCGAACATTTTCTGTAACTATTCAGCATGTTTAGATTTTGGTTCAGTACCAGGCATATTCGCACGGAGAATGTGAGCATATAGGCCCTATGTGAGCATTCGAGTACGAACACACGCCGTAATGGGACAAAAGATGAATGCGTTGAATCGTTACCTTTTTCTTTGCTCAGAAACCGTCCAAGAACAGAGAATCTACTTCGTCTCCTGTTCTCGGACAGCTCCTGGCTGGCCGTACCTCAATCCCAGCGTGGATCGCGAACCTGAATACGACCAGACCGGCTGCGAACAGGGAAAATCGGGATATCCTCAAAGGCCGGGGGCGATAGTACGGCACCGGTATGCAGATTAAAACGGGAGCCATGCCGAGGACAGATAATCACATCACCCTCAACCTTACCGCAGGCCAGCTCACCATTGTCATGACTACAGGCATCTTCAATCGCCAGGTATTCACCATCGATATTGAAAACTGCAATCATCACATCATCAACATCGACGATCTTGTGGCTGCCCGGTGGCAATTCACCTTCACCACAGACATCGGTCCAGTCGGTCATGGTTTTTCCTTGATCATAAGTAACTGCTCAGATTGCCCTTGATTTGTTCGAGAATAAGGAAAACACGCGCAGTGTGCTCCTGCACTCGAGCATGTTTGACGCAGTTATCGGGCAAATCAAGGATAAGCCGAGTAGTTACGATCATAAAAGCCCCAGCTCCAGACGTGCTGCTTCACTGATCCGATCCTGGGTCCAGGGTGGATCCCAGACAATCTCGACCGTGGTTCCACTGACGCCATCAATTTTATTGATCTCATTTTCCACCATGCCTGGAAAGGTCTGAGCCACCGGGCAGCCTGGAGCAGTCAGGGTCATCTGGATATGGACCTGTTGATTCTCATCCACCGCAACGTCATAGATCAACCCAAGGTCGTAGATGTTAACCGGGATCTCGGGGTCATAGATCCGTTGCAGTCCGGCAATCAGCCGGGCTTGCAGGGTTTTCTCAGTGGGCTCATCGTCAAACGATGCCGACTCGGTATGTGGTTGCTGTGCCGCAGCAGGTGCCTGTTGATTGGTCACTTCACTCATTAATAATTTACTCGGTAGTCACAGCGGTATCGTTTTGATCCAGCGCCGATTCCAATGTATGCCAGGCAAGCGTGGCACATTTCACGCGTGCCGGAAACTCTTGAACTCCGGATAGGACACTCAGCTTACCCAGTGCATCCGTATTTACTACATTGCCTGTCGCCATCGCCACCACGTCCTGCAATAAGGCTCTGGCTTCAGCCTCCGACCTGCCCTGCAGGGCTTCGGTCAAGAGTGAAGCCGAAGCGGTGGAGATGGCACAGCCCTCACCCTCGAATGTAACACGCTCAACACATTTGTCATTATCCAGTATGAGATAGAGGTGCAGACGATCACCACACAGCGGGTTATAACCATCCGCCTCATGGGTTGCCCCCTCGAGCTTGCCAAAATTTCTGGGGTGGCGATTGTGGTCGAAAATAACTTCCTGATACAGCTCGCGCAAATCGTTCATAATCCAAACAACTTCCGGGCTTTGTGCAGTGCAGCCACGAGGGCGTCAATATCTGTCATGGTGTTGTAGAGGCCAAAAGAGGCACGTGCAGTAGCCGGTATGGAAAAAAACTGCATGACCGGCATGGCACAATGATGTCCGGCCCGAATTGCCACGCCTTCGGCATCCAGAATGGTCCCCAGATCATGTGGATGAATGCCTTTGAGCAGAAACGAAACCACTGCGGCTTTGTGTGCAGCCGTACCAATAATGCGCAAGCCAGGCACGCTGGACAATTGTGCGGTCGCGTACTCCAGCAAGGCCTTTTCGTGAGCAGCAATCTTGTCCAGGCCGATGGCTGACACATAATCCAGTGCCGCTCCCAGGCCAATCGCCTCGGCAATATCCGGCGTGCCGGCCTCAAAACGTAGGGGAGGATCCGCATAGGTTGTTTTTTCAAAAGTCACAACCCTAATCATGTCACCACCACCCTGCCAGGGTGGCATCTGCTGCAGTAGCGATTGACGACCATACAGGACACCAATGCCGGTTGGACCATACACCTTATGCCCGGAAAAACAGAAAAAATCACAATCCAGGGCCTGTACATCAATCTTGGCATGTGGAATCGACTGGGCACCATCGACCAGTACAACTACGCCGAGGGCATGCGCCCTTTCAACAATCTGTGCAACCGGATTCACTGTACCAAGGGCATTTGAGATATGTGCCACGGCGACAATCCGTGTCCGTGATGACAGCAATGCATCGAGTTGATCCAACCGCAACTCACCACAATCATTGATGGGCAGCACCCGCAGCCGCGCACCGATTCGTTCACAGACCATTTGCCAGGGTACGATATTGGCGTGATGCTCAAGAGCGGTGATCAAAACCTCGTCACCTGCCTGTAATTGTGAGGCTCCGTAGGAATTGGCCACCAGGTTAATGGCTTCGGTGGTGCCGCGAACGAAAACCACGTCATCAGTAGATGGTGCGTTGATGAAATCTGCAACTTTTTGGCGTGCCTGCTCATAGGCATGAGTCGCCCGCTGACTCAAGGTGTGAACACCACGATGCACGTTGGAATGATCGTGACAGTAGTATTTTGTCATGGCATCGATGACCACTTGTGGCTTTTGGCTACTGGCGCCGCTGTCCAGATAAACCAGTGGCTTATTCCCCACCTGCTGTTGCAGAATCGGGAAATCCGCTTTGAACGCTCCGGATGCCAGCCGATCCATAGTAGTGACCAACGATGCGGTTCCGGCCTGCATCAGTGTAGACCCCGCAACAGGCTGGACTCCAGTTGCTCAGTGATATGCTTGCGCAGTGCAGGTAGCGGTATTTTTTCGACAACTTCACGAGCAAAAGCCACGGTCAGAATACGCCTTGCCAAAGCTTTATCAATGGCCCGGGAACGCAAATAAAACAGCGCGTCCGTATCCAGCTGTCCCACGGCAGCACCGTGGCTACATTTGACATCGTCATTGTAAATCTCAAGCTGCGGCTTGCTGTCCACTTCGGCAAATTTCGATAACAACAAGTTGCGGTTATTCTGCTGGGCATCGGTTTTCGAAGCCCCTTCACTCACTACGACCCGGCCGTGAAAGACCGCTCGCGAACGGTCATCAAGCATCCCTTTGTAGAGCTGTTTACTGGTGCCTTGTGGCTGTTCGTGATGCACAACCGTATGATTATCAATGTGCTGACGTCCTGTGCCAACATACAACCCGTTCAGCTCACAAGTTGCACCCGTACCGCACAAACGGACATCCAGATCCCGCCGTACCAGACGACCACCGAGATGAATAACATGGGACACTAACCGACTGTCCTGATACTGTCGAACATACAAACCTCCGATGTGGAAAGCCGCTTGGGTTTCTTCCTGCAACAGATAATGTTGCAACCCGGCATTGGCGCCAAGACACACTTCGGTTTGCACATCGGTGAATGACACCGCATCACCCAAACCGATGTAACGCTCTAGTACTACAGCCTCGGCACCTTCCTCCAGTACCAGCAGATTGCGCGGCAAGACTGCCGCACCAGCGACGGTACCCGAATTGATATAGTACAGCTGTACCGGTTGTTCAAGATGAACATTGCGCCCGATATGAATACAGGCCCCCTTACCCAGATAGGCCTCATTGAGCGGGATGAAACCATGTCCTTGCGCTGGCAAACAACTACCGAGTGCGGCACATAGTGACACATCGGCAGTGACCGTATCCGTTAGCTCACCGATCCGCACTCCATCCGGGAGGTTTTGCGTTGCAGACAATTCCGGCACCAGACAGCCGTCTACAAAGACCAGCCTAGGCCCGGATAAATCAGACAAAAAAGTCGACTCAAGTGTTTCGTTGCTCACCACATCAGACTGGTGTATCGGCTGTAACCGCTGTTTTTCCAGGATCTTAAGACTGGTATAGCGCCAGTCTTCATCACGCAGGGTCGGCAGACCCTGCAGCCGCAACTGCTCCAGACCGGCACTGCGCCGCGCTGCCAGATCAGAACCATCTCCAGCGATCCAGTTTGGCTGTGCGGCCAACAATGAGTCAAGTGCAGGCGAACTCATATCCGGGCCTCAACGGAGCGCTCCTGCTCGATCCAGCCATAGCCCTTGTCTTCAAGTTCCAGGGCAAGACTTTTATCTCCGGAGCGGATAATTCGCCCATCGGCCAAGACATGCACGAAATCCGGCTGGATATAATCCAGCAAGCGCTGATAATGGGTCACCAATACGAACGCACGATCCGGATTACGCAAGGCGTTAACGCCACCGGCAACAACGCGCAGCGCATCGATATCAAGCCCGGAGTCCGTTTCATCCAATATACCTAAGCGGGGTTCCAGCATGGCCATTTGCAATATTTCATTGCGTTTTTTCTCACCGCCAGAAAACCCTTCATTAACCGAGCGATACAAGAACTCCTGTTTCATCTCGACCGTCCTGGCCTTGTCTTTGATCAAGGCCAAAAAATCAATAGCATCCAGTTCCTTGTCTCCACGATAACGGCGGATCGCATTGACGGAAGCTTTAAGCATATTGACATTACTGACTCCGGGGATTTCCACCGGATACTGAAAAGCCAGAAAGATGCCTTCACAAGCTCTGACCTCGGGTGCTAACGGCAACAGATCCTTGCCATTGAATGTAATCTCACCGGCAGTGACCCGGTAATCATCACGCCCAGCCAGCACATTGGCCAAGGTGCTTTTACCGGAGCCATTAGGACCCATGATGGCATGGACCTCGCCGGCCTTAACCTGCAAAGTAATACCCTTGAGGATCGGTTTGTCTCCGACATTTGCGTACAGATTTTTTATACTCAGCATGTCAGTACTCTTCAAATATTTCGGTTATTCTATAGCCACCAAGTGCTCTACTGGCAACGAAAAACAGGCTTGGTTTAGCCGACTGCACCTTCTAAGCTGATACCCAGCAAGGCCTGCGCTTCGACAGCAAATTCCATGGGCAATTCTTTGAACACTTCTTTACAAAAGCCGTTGACGATCAGTGACACGGCATCTTCTTCCGCCAGTCCGCGCTGGCGCAGATAAAACAACTGGTCTTCACCGATGCGGGAAGTAGTGGCTTCGTGCTCCACCTGAGCCGTGGGGTTTTGTACTTCAATATAGGGAAAAGTGTGGGCTCCGCAGCGGTCCCCAAGCAACAGGGAGTCACATTGTGAGTAATTACGCGTATTCTGCGCTTTTGCCAACACCTTGACTTGCCCGCGGTAAGTATTTTGAGCGCGGCCAGCAGAGATCCCCTTGGAGATAATCGTCGAGCGGGTATTGCTGCCAATGTGAATCATCTTGGTACCAGTATCTGCCTGCTGTAGATTATTGGTTAATGCTACAGAGTAAAATTCCCCCACCGAACGGTCACCTTGCAACACGACACTGGGGTATTTCCAGGTAATCGCCGAGCCTGTTTCCACCTGGGTCCAGGAAATCTTGGCTGCTTCGTGGCATATCCCACGCTTGGTGACAAAATTATAGATGCCTCCACGGCCTTCTTCATCACCTGGATACCAGTTCTGCACGGTCGAATACTTGATTTCGGCCCCTTTTAAGGCCACCAACTCAACCACGGCAGCGTGCAACTGGTTTTCATCCCGCTGTGGTGCCGAGCAGCCTTCGAGATAGCTGACATAAGAACCTTCATCCGCAACGATCAGGGTCCGTTCAAACTGCCCGGTATTGCTGGCATTGATGCGAAAATAGGTCGATAACTCCATGGGACAGCGCACCCCTTTGGGAACATAGACGAACGAGCCGTCGGAGAAAACTGCCGAATTGAGGGCCGCATAAAAGTTATCCCCGGAAGGCACAACCGAACCCAGATAGCGCTGCACCAGCTCAGGATGCTCACGCAAGGCCTCGGACATAGGACAAAAGATGACTCCGGCATCGAACAAGGTCTGTTTAAAGGTGGTTGCAACCGAAACGCTGTCGAACACCGCATCCACAGCAACACCCGCCAGCATCTTCTGCTCTTCAAGGGGTATTCCAAGCTTCTTATAGGTTTCCAGTAACTTAGGGTCGACCTCATCCAGGCTTTGCAGCTTATCCTTGCTGGATTTTGGTGCGGAAAAATAGCTGATCTCCTGAAAATCGATGGGTTTGTAATCAACATGCGCCCATTCAGGAAGCGTCATCTGCTGCCAGTTATGGTAGGCCTCGAGACGGCGGTCCAACATCCACTGTGGCTCCTGCTTGTGCGCAGAAATCGTTTCGATTACTGTTTCATCGAGACCGGGCGGAAGGGTGTCGGAGGCAATATCCGTAACAAAGCCTTCCTTGTACTCCCGTCCGACCAAACCATTGATTTCTTCCGCCGATGTACCCATACCTTAACTCTCAACCCATTCCACCAAAGTACTTCCAGCGAGATACAGCCGGAATCAGACGCACCACAATCAACCAGCCGCAACGCGCATCTTCACTTTACTTTCATCATTCGCGGTTTCCAGCAACGAGGACAATTTAATACTGTCCATGAACTCATACAGCATGCAGCTGAGGTTGGTCCACAACTCATGAGTCAGGCACTGTT
Organism: Gammaproteobacteria bacterium; assembly: GCA_011052285.1. GTDB lineage: Bacteria > Pseudomonadota > Gammaproteobacteria > Arenicellales > DRJH01 > DRJH01. The sequence continues at coordinate 2,913 of DRJH01000369.1, read as the reverse complement.
CACCATCCTTGCAATCGCCTCGACCGTTACAATTGGTGATATCGACCTTTTCGTCAACAGCGACGATAACGTCAGCGACAGAAATTTCTGAGGCATCCTTGGCCAGTCGGTAACCACCGCCAGGCCCACGGGTTCCACTAACCAGACCATGACGACGCAGTCCGGCGAACAGCTGTTCAAGATAGGACAAGGAAATATCCTGTTTTTTGGCGATTTCATGCAACGTCAGTGCAGAGCCGTCACTACGCAGCCCTAGATCAATCATTGCGGTTACGGCATAACGCCCCTTAGTAGTTAAACGCATTTTTACCTCTCTGTCATTCGTTAGACGGTTAGTGGACAACAATACACCTGAGCATTCACCTGGGCATTGAAATGAGATACCACGACGACACAAGGATATATATACCAAGCATTTTAGTCAAGAATTATTTCTCATCTTCGACGATAAATTTGTCGGTCTCTGCCCAAAACCGGACACCGGTAAAAACCGGCCTCCGATAGCACCATTTTACCGCATATTCCACTGCAATACAGCAGTATCTATAACAAATAGTGGGAATTATCCCATATTAATATCAATGGTATATTGGTGCCAAGCAATGGCCTCGTAAACCACCTAAAGATCGGTTAATTGCCCGCTCTGCGCCTGGCAGGCAAACCCAAGCTGGCAAACAATGCAGCACCACTGATTGCCAGACTGGAAAACAAAAGATTCATTCCGGGTTCAACCATTCCAACCAACACCAACAACAGTGTCGACAACAGTGGAGCTGCATAAGCGAGCACACCAAGCAGTTGCAGATTGCCATGTTTAACAGCGTAATCCCAGGTGAAAAAGGCCAAACCCATAGGACCCAGCCCCAAGCCAATCACACCCAGCCACTGTACAGCATCGAGCGGCCATACGGTGGTTTCCCACAATGCGTGGCTGATCAGCCCAAGGATAGCAGTTACACCACAAAAACCACCGACAGCATCGGTCGGCACCTGGCTCACCAAGCGACTCAATACGGAATAACCGGACCAGATCAGAGCACAGACTGCAGCGGCAAGATAACCTGGCAGATAAGCCACCTGAAAACCGGAGCCACGCCCGAGCAATAGCCAGACACCGAAAAATGCCAATAGTGCCCCGCCCAAGTGTCGAAGTTGCAGCCGGTTTCCAGGCAACAATGAAGACAGCAGCACAATCAACAGGGGCCACAGATAAGCAATTAAACTTGCCTCTACAACCGGGGCATTGGCTAATGCGATAAAATAGAATAGATGATAGCCAAACAATCCACCCACCCCCAGTAACCAGACCGGCCAGGGTTGGCGCAGGACCATAGACAGAGATTGCCGACACCACAGCCATTTGCTCAGCATCAAAATGAAAGCAATGGAGAAGGTCATGGCCAGCAACTGAAAGGGTGGAATATTCCCCGCCAATCGAGTCAGCAGCGCCAGAGTACTCCATAAACCAATCGAAACCGTGCCAGCCAGTGTGGCACGACGCACTGAACCGGTCATCTGGAAGGCTGCGTCAGGTCAGTGATAGTACTGAATGATGTCTCAATAAATAACCGCAGCGTTACCTTCCCAACTGTGTCAGATCACGCACCGCCCCTCGATCCGCAGAGGTGGTCATGACTGCATAGGCCTGCAGTGCCTTTGAGACCTGCCGCTGACGGGTCTGTGGCCGCCAGGCGGCCGGTCCGCGTGCTTGCATTGCGGCCCTACGCTCTGCCAGTTCCTGATCGCTGATAACGAGCTGTATACTACGCCCTGGGATATCAATTTGCAGCCGATCGCCATCTTCGATCAAGCCAATAGCACCCCCCTCGGCCGCCTCGGGTGACACATGACCGATCGACAAACCGGAAGTCCCTCCGGAAAAACGTCCATCGGTCAAAAGCGCACAGAACCTGCCCAGGCCTTTGGATTTCAAATATGAGGTGGGATACAACATTTCCTGCATCCCCGGTCCTCCCTTTGGCCCTTCATAGATAATCACCACCACATCACCAGCGACGATTCGATCCGCTAAAATGGCCTCAACCGACGCCTCCTGGGATTCAAACACCCTGGCCCGGCCATTGAAGGTCAAAGTTGAGGCGTCGACACCGGCGGTTTTGACAATACAACCCTGTTCAGCAATATTGCCATAAAGTACGGCCAGACCACCATCCTGAGAGTAGGCATGAGCCCGATCACGGATACAGCCTGCCTCACGATCCAGATCCAACGCAGGCCAATACCGATGCTGGGAAAAGGCTTGCTGCGAGGGAACACCACCCGGCCCCGCCAGATAACGTTGCCGTGTTGCGGCCTCACTGGTGCGCGCGGCATCCCAGCGGCGTAAGGCCTGACCCATGCTGGCGCTGTGTACTACCGGAACTTCGGTATGCAACAGGCCGGCAGCCGCGAGTTCACCGAGAATACCAAATACACCTCCGGCACGGTGCACATCTTCCATATGATATTCCTTGCTGGAGGGAGCTACTTTACAGAGATTGGGCACCAGTCGACTCAGGCGATCAATATCAGACATACCGAAATTCACTTCTGCTTCCTGCGCACAGGCCAGCAGATGTAAGACCGTATTCGTGCTACCGCCCATAGCTATATCGACACTCATGGCATTTTCGAATGCGGCGAAACTGGCAATCGATCGGGGTAGCACAGCATCGTCATCCTGTTCGTAGTAACGACGACACAAGTTGACACAAAGTCGCCCGGCCTCCAGAAATAGTGCTTTTCGATCAGCATGTGTCGCCAGCAAGGTGCCATTGCCGGGCAGGGAAAGACCCAGTGCTTCCGTCAAACAGTTCATGGAGTTGGCGGTAAACATCCCGGAGCAGGAGCCACAAGTCGGACAAGCCGAACGCTCGACCGCGGCTACTGTCTCGTCACTTTGCTCCGGGTCAG
>DRJH01000368.1 GCA_011052285.1 Gammaproteobacteria bacterium | reverse complement strand
GTACAAATCTATCCATAGCATGCTCCAATATGTTCGTATGATACGATGGAGTATAAATTGTTTTCCTGTTTGGTTCCGGCTACGCTGGGTTAGGGAATTCAGGGGACAGTATAGCTATTAGCTATCGACTACCCCAATTTGTAGAGGCATACACACGTGCATGCCTGTCTGCCATCAAACTTAATACCGACTGACCGCTTCTCGGATAAAGACTACACAGCTGTCCATGAGAGTCCCCAAGTCTTGCCCTCCATAGCAGCGCACGAGTTGTCTAATTGTGGCCCTCACGAGTCATATCAGGGGATTCCACATGGCCGTAGATTCTGCTATTCTTTTGAAAGAAAAAGATATATAATTTTCTTTCATAAATATATGGGTAAACACGCAGACAGCACTGATAGTAAGATCCTCCGGCGGATTCGTTCCCGCAAGCGGGGCTGGGTCTTTACGCCCGACAGTTTCCAGGATCTCGGTACTCGTCAGGCGGTTGATCTTGCCCTGATGCGACACCGGGATAGCGGCCTTATCCGGCAATTGGCCCGGGGGCTGTACGATTATCCGAAAACCGATCCTCAGTTGGGTCCGTTGCAGCCCTCTACGGACGACATCGCCAGTGCCCTGGCAGGCCGTGATGCAACTCGCTTGCAACCCTCTGGAGCCTATGCGGCCAATCTCCTTGGGCTCTCCACACAAGTACCCATGAAGGTCGTTTATTTAACGGATGGCCGCACGCGGATGGTCCAGATTGGCAAGCGCCAGATCATCCTGAAGCACACCACCCCCCGCAATATGGCCACAGCGGGGAAGAGCAGTGGGTTGGTCATCCAGGCCTTGCGTCACCTGGGCCGGAAAAATGTCGATCAGCCGATCATCGCGCGGCTTGATCGCCGTCTCGATGACGCTGCGCGCAAGCAATTGATGAAAGATATTCGATATGCCCCTGCCTGGATCGCCGATATTATTCGTACGCTGGCAGGACAGGAAGGTAAAGGATGAAAGAATTTATCGTTATGCCGGAAGAGCGTCGTCGGCTGGTATGTGAGGAGGCAGGTGCACAACTCAACCTGTTTGAGATTGCGGTAGAAAAAGATTTCTGGGTTTGCTGGACACTGCGTAAATTATTTGAGTTACCCGAATGGGGTGAATGCCTGACGTTCAAGGGTGGCACATCATTATCCAAGTGCTGGAACCTCATAGAGCGTTTTTCAGAAGATATCGATATCGTCATCGATCGGGGCGCCTTGGGTTTTGACGGGGACAATGCCCCGGAGAATGCACCCAGCAAAAAACAGACCGGGAAACGCCTCAAGGCGCTGAGGGTAGCGTGCCAGGAATGTGTCAGCGACAGGATTCATCCGGCGCTCATTGATGTTATTTCAGAGGAGTTGCCAGAGACGAGCAAATGGACGCTTGAGCCTGATCCCGACGATCCCGATGAACAGACGTTGCTGTTGTTCTACCCGACAGCTTTCCCGGAGCAGGCTGCCTATCTTCGTCGTGCCGTGAAGATCGAAATGGGTGCCCGTTCAGATACAGATCCTGCCGAATTTATCGGAGTAAAGCCTTATATCAGCGATGCCTTCCCCGATCTTCTGTCGGAGCCGGGAACCGATGTTCGGGCGGTCATGCCAAGACGAACCTTTTGGGAAAAGGCGATGCTCTTGCACGAGGAGACCTTTCGACCATCGGACAAGAAATGGCCACGGGAGGCCATGGCCCGGCACTACTATGATCTCTACCGACTGATCCAGGCGGGTATTGGTGATCAGTCAGCCCGGGATCTCGATCTGTTCCATCGGATTGCCGCGCATCGTCAGGTCTTTTTCCGCTATACGTGGTTCGATTATTCGACGCTTGATCCTGGCCAGTTACGGTTGGTACCTGCAAAGGCCGACCGGTCCGCCTGGCAGGCCGATTACGAAGCCATGCGACAGGAAATGTTTTATGGCGATGTGCCAACGTTTGAAGAAATCCTGGCTGTGGTGGGCGATTTTCAGGCCAGATTAAACGCTGGATAGGTCCACTCCGAGAAAGTTAGCTGTCCACTGAGTCCCCAGGTCTTGCCTTTATGCTGAGCTCAGCATAAGGGCAATTATGCGGAGTTCGCGATTATGCTGAGTTCACCATCGGCACCCATAGACGGCAGGGATGAAATGCTACCCGCTATCATTACTTGGATAACGCCCAGGGTGCCGGTGGTATAGCGGCTTGGTCAGCATAATCACAAGCCATCTAAAAACGAAAGTACATCGCTGGAAGGTTTGTATCGGGAGGTACGTATGCCTGGGGGTTGCAGTATCGCCAAAGTTTGTTCCTTCGTCTGGAGGTCAGCTTCGAGATACTGATGAGTAGTTACTATGCTCTCATGGCCTAGCCACAAAGCGATCACGGTGAGATCCACCCCAGCTTGCAACAGATGCATGGCTGTGGTGTGGCGACTATGTCGTTAACGACATAGTCGTCATACCACGGCCGTTTTCCTTCTGCGCGCCGGCGTGGATATCAATACCATTAGGGCTTGGCTGGGACACGTCTCGATTGGCACGACCCAGATCTACGCTGAACTGGACTTGGAAATGAAGGCCAAAGCGCTGGCAACCTGCGAGGTCACCGGGGAAACGATATCTGCTGCACATTGGGGTAAAGAACCCGCCTTGATGGAGTTTTTGCAATCGTTGTAGCGTTGTCGCAGCCTGAAATTATGTGGCGCCCAGCCCGCTCCGAAGCTAATCTATACAAGCAGTTACGGCTCCGGCGCCACATAATGCTCGGCAACACATAACGTACACGGCTCCTCAATAGTGCATTCACGAATCATTAGAACAGGTTAACCATAATACGCGGTGTCGGTAGTGGATAGCGTTGCAATAACAACTTGAACTTTTCCCAATTACAACACTTCCGCTT
>DRJH01000367.1 GCA_011052285.1 Gammaproteobacteria bacterium | reverse complement strand
TCCTGAAGATTATTAATCCTACTGTCCTTGCGTACCACGATAATGCCTTTGATACGTTTATCCCTGGCTCGGGCGAAGACCTCATAGCCGGGAGTTCGGTGGAAGGTGGTGTAGTGATAAGGATTCATATAAGACAGGTCGTACTCGCCAGTTGCTAACCGTTGTTCAAACGTAGGGATATTTTGCGCGGTTTTAAAACGAATCCGATAGCCGGTTTGCTCGCCCAGATAATTGAGGATTGGTGTCCACAGACCCGCCAGCTTGCTGGCCGACTGTTGCGGTACGATACCAAAGCTGAGGGTGACCGGTTGGCCCGGAGATTGTGCCGCGATCGCAGGCTGCAGACCAGGACCCAGCGACAGAAACAGCAAAGCAGCAATCGTGATGCCAGAACAAACGTTACTGGTTTTGTTCATCCGGTCGCCTCCGCCTGTTCTCCGATCTGGCGCACTGGCAACCACACCCGGAAGGTGGTGCCTTTGCCCAGTTCACTGTCTACCTCGATGCGCCCACCGTGTTTTTCCACAATGCCATAAGATAATGAGAGTCCGAGCCCCGTGCCGGTGCCCACCGGTTTGGTGGTGAAGAAGGGATCAAAAATCCGCGTTAGCTTGTCGGCTTCGATACCGCTGCCCGTATCACCGACCTCCACCCAGACCCAGTCATCCTGCGTACCGGTATGCAGGGTAATGACGCCTTGTGTCTCAATCGCGTGGGCGGCATTGACTAGCAGGTTCATGAACACCTGATTGAGCTGCGGCGCCTGACATTCCACCAGCGGCAGTTCGCCGTATTGCTTGACCACCTCGGCCTTGTACTTGATCTCGTTGTTAACAATATTCAGGGTGCTCTCCAGACCCTGGTGCAGATCTGCCCATACCCACTCCACCTCTTCAACGTGGGAAAAATCTTTAAGGTCCTTAACGATCTGCTCAACCCGACTCACACCTTCCAGCGACTCACTTAACAGCGCCATCACGTCCTCGCGCAGGTGTTCCAAATGCACTTTTTGCTTGACCGTCTCGATATGCTTTAGCGCCTCCGCATCGGCTGGCACCAGGGATTCGATGTCTGCATAGGCATCCAGCACCGCAAACAGATCCTGCTGATACTCCTCCAGGGTGCCCAGATTGGAACTGATGTAACCGACAGGATTGTTGATCTCGTGCGCCACCCCCGCGGCCAGCTGGCCAATGGAGGCGAGTTTCTCGGATTGCAACAACTGGTTGTGGGCTTGCTCCAATTTATGAATCAATTCTCTTTGTTGCTGTTTTTCCTGATGTAATGCCGCCCCCAGTTTTTTGCGCCGCTCGAGATCGTCCTGGAGTTTTTCATGGGCCTCGGCAAGCTGGGCGGTACGCTGGGCTACCCGTTGCTCCAGTTCATCATTAAACTGTTGCAGCCGCTGTGACATGTTATTAAAGGCCCTGGCCGTCTGGGCCAGTTCGTCCCTGCCCTTAACCGGCACCTGAAACCCCAGGTCACCCTCTGCCACCCGCTCGGTGGCCTGTTTAAGACTCCGCAACTGGCGGGTAAGCCAGGTTCCCAGTGCGAAAGAAAACAACGCCACTAATCCCATTTCTATCACCGCGATCAGGGTGGAGCGTTTTTGTGCTGCGGCCAGCGTCGCATATATCTGTTGTACTGACAGCCCCAGTTCCACCCGACCATAGGTCATACCGGCGGCGTGAATCTCGGCATAGGTATCAAGCACCCCATCGGTCACCGCATCGACATGCGCATCGGCAACAAAAGGACGTTTCAGATATTTGTTTTCGCCCGCTTGCGCCAGCACTACGCCATCTATATCCCGCACCCGCGCATAAACCAGGCCCGGATTTTTCATTACTTCCTGGACAAAACTCTCCAGCGAAGCCATATCGGTAGCCAGTACCGCATCCTTGGTGGTGGTTGCAAACAGGGCGGCCGTGGTGTCGGCACGCTTGCCCAATTCCTGCTCGTTGCTCTGGTGCATAAAGTTGAGCCCCGTCCAGACGAGGACCAGTAGCAATACCGCCTCGATCGCGGCAATCCCCAGGATGGTTTTAAGCCGAAAAGACATGGTCATTACTTCTGCCTCACCGGGTGGAAGCCACGCCGCAGCCACGGGCCCGCTTTTAGACCGACACACTCCCTATATATATAGTATATGGGCATCATCCCTCCCTACCCCTGATTTCAACCAGGCCCACAAATACTGCGCACCGCGTCGGCCTAACCGCCAGGCTGTTGACTGGATCAATTTCATTCGTCCACCAGCAGGTTGGCGTTGGCATTCAGGGCCTCAATTTCAGGCAGACAGGCCCGCACAACCCCCCACTCCAGGCCGAGACGCTGCATCACCTGCGCATCCAGTTTAGGGATTAAGCTGTCCCCACCATTGCCGATCTCCAGACCGCGGCAGAGAATATCGGCGACATGCGCCAGGGCGGCAAACGGCGCGTCGGGTTTGGAAGCGGGTTTGTGATGATAGTAAATGGCCGCCATAATCAGTTCCGGCAGTTTCCATTTTTTCGCCACCCTTATCCCAACCAGGGTGTGATCAAAACCCAGCACGGCCTGTTCGGCGTCCTTCAACAGACAGTCTTGCTCATCTCGCCAGGCCAGGACCTGGGCAAAATCGGCAGGAAAATAGACGGCCATCACCAGTTTGCCAATATCGTGTAGCAGACCTGAGGTAAAGGCGACTTCCTGATCGAGTCCGCACTGGCGAGCCAGCACCTTGGCCGCCACCCCCGTGCCAATGGCGTGTTGCCAGAAACTCAGCCGGTTGAAACGCTCATCATTGCCCGCTGGGAAGTGACCCATGATGCCGGCGGCCGTCACGATGTTGCGCAGGCTGTGCACCCCCAACACCATGCCCGCATCCTTGAGGGAACTGATATGTGAGGGAAAACCATAAAACGGTGAATTCACCACCCGCAGCACACGCACTGCCAGCGACTGATCCTGGCCAATCTTTTTCATTAGCGCAGGCAGATCCACATCACCCTGATCGAGTAACCGCAACACCTCCATAACGATGGTAGAAAGTGACGGCAACTGCTGGATCTCTTTATCCAGTGACGCGCGTGTGAGTTGCCGCGTTTGCGGCTGTGCAACTGTGGCACTTCCAGAATCAGATTTCACTGGATTCATCCAGATAGTAGTCTTTTAGTATGGTCTGCAACTGCTGCATATCCGGATCAGCCTGGACCTGACGGAAACGTTGCACCAAACGTTGTTCGATAGCCTGTTGCTGTTCTTGCTGTTGCTCAGGTGACAATTGATTTTCCTGAACGATGCAGACGCTTTTGATACCCCGCTTACGCAACAGGGCCAGGGTGTTAGTGGTAAGCTCCACGCCCACGTTCAGCAGCCGGTTATCCTGGGCATCCAGCACATCCTGGCCCAGAATAGCGCCCGCCTGTACCTGATCCAGCAGTAATTGAGTAACGTTCTTCATCTAAGTACCTCTATTTTTCCAGTTTCCAGATTGTCCATAACATCACCTGCCTGGGGCGTCATCACCATGATGGTTCCCTTGGCATAGGAGCTCTGTCCCAGCCGGCAACAACACACCTCTAGCGCCCCGCCCCCGTCAAGTGTGATAAGACAGCACTCTGCCACGTTCTCCTGCAAAGCCCGGGAGTGCATAGTAAATACCTCAGCAGGCAGGAACTCCTGAAGGGAACGCCCCACCAGATAACCACCTTGCTGGTTCAATAATCTAGCTGCCATCCGGTTGACCACTGCAACACAACCATCATCACCGACTCCCAACACAGCGCTGGGCAAATGCTCCAACACCTCCTGGGAAATCTGCAGGGTATGCATATTGAGTTTGATCTCACGAGTTTTTTCCTCGACCCGGCGTTCCAGGTCCTGGTTAATTTCGGACAGCTCCGCATTGGCGGCTTGCAGTTCACGAGCAAGTCGTTCGTTTTCACTCCTGAGTTCGTATTGCGCGAAGGCCTCTTCAATATTGGCGCGCAGCAGATGTTTGTCCCAGGGTTTGGTAAAAAATTTATAGATGGCGCCGCAATTGATGGCATCCGTAACACTCTTGAGTTCGGTGTAACCACTCAAAACAATGCGTATTGTCTCGGGATAGAGCTCTTTAACCTGAGACAGAAACTCGGTGCCAGTCATCTTCGGCATACGCTGATCGGTGATGATCACATTGACGTGGTTGTCTGCCAACAGGGTCAAACCATCCTGTGCACTGCCCGCCGTCAGGATACGATAGCCATCATGACGCAACAGGCGCGTCAGGGCGCTGAGGATATTTTCCTCGTCATCTACGATTAAAAGTGTGCGTTCCATTTTTTTACTTATTATTCGTCTCAGTCGCGTTCATTATTTCAGTCAACGCCTGGTGTAGAATTTTATATTCGCCTTCTATGTCTGCAATCCGTTGTGACACATCGAGCAATAATCCCGCGTAGCACCTTTCCTGTAATGCCTCACATAATATCGGTAAGCGTTTAGCACCCAGGCGACTGCTGCTACGCTTGAGTTCGAGAATTATTTCGATGAGTACCGAGTCCCTGGCCTGTATTGCGGCCTCACGTAATGCGGGTAATAAACGGGAAGTACTTTTAAAAAATGCATTAACAGTATCTTTAAACCTGTCACCCATGAACTGTCGGTATTCAGTCAACAGATTACGATCCAGTATGGGTGGTGTACGCTTTTGTAATTTTGTTCCGTCAGACGGCGTTTCACGCAAGGAGGTATTCACTTCCTGTATTTGTTGGATGTCTTGCTGTGGGGTTATCATGCACTTTTCCGGTAACCAGCGTGCAAGCACAATCTGCAAAGTCTGTTT
>DRJH01000366.1 GCA_011052285.1 Gammaproteobacteria bacterium | reverse complement strand
CCTGATAGCTGGTTAACGGTTTGCCTCGCCAGTTGAGGCTGATAAAAGAAAATAGTCTATGTTCAATTTTATTCCATTTGCTTGTTCCTGGCGGAAAATGACAAACCGATATTTCTATTTCGCATGTATCTACTAATTGCTGTAGCTCTCGTTTCCATAAGCGTAAACGGTAGCCATTACTTCCGCCGGCATCCGCACAAATTAAAAGTTTTTTTGAGTCAGAATAGCGGTGACTACCTACATATTTCCACCAGTGACTAATGCTTGATACGGCAAATTCTGCTGTATCTGCGGTTATTCCAACATTTACCCAGCCAGAATCATTGCCGATATCATAAATACCGTAAGGAATTGCCTTGGATACTTTTGGATCAGGGAAATCATGACCATTAACTTCAATAGCTCCACCCTTCTTATGCCACTCCCGACCTGCATTCTTGTATTCACCCACTAATTCCTTTTTCTTTGTGTCTACCGAAATGACAGGATCTCCTTTAGATAAAAATCTTTTGCACATGCTATTGATAAAACGAAACTGCTTGTCTCTGTCTGGGTGATCTTTGCCTTCTTTTGTTTTACGATTGCCTTGAAGGCTGAACTCCATTTTATGCAAGATACGAGCAACCGTTTGCCGGCTCACCGAGTAACCTTGCTCCCCTAAATAATCAGAGATGTTGCGCACACTTTTGCATGTCCAGCGTAATGGGCTTTCTGGATCTCCCCGTGTATCAGGTTCAATGATAGCTTCAATACAATGTTCAAGCTGGGGAAACTTGCGCGTTAGGTTTTTTCGTCCAGAGCCTTTTTTCCTTACTCTGGAAACATCTTCGTCCCCAGTCTCAAATTCACGAATGCCCCTGGCGATGGTATTTGTGCTCATGCCTGTGATATCGGATAGATATTTAATCCCTCCGTAACCAAGCGCAATGGCCTCAGCGCCTAAGAGTAACCTTCTTTGTTTTTCGTTTAATGCAGGAAGTAGTACTGACAGCTTTTCTTTTAATTTTTCATCCGCCGATATCATTCAGCAATAATACCAGATCTCTAAAAGAAACTCAAGTTATTTTGTGACAGACCCTAATGAGGCACCGCCGTACGAAAGTGGCGGAAACAGATAGGCCTATTCCTAATGATGACCGGAGCCTGTCCTCTACTCTACCGTGATAAATTGCACTTCCAGCCCTGAATTTTCTGCTGCTTGAATTTGACGTTTGTCAGATGATATGAAAAGCTCAGTGTTCCACGTTAATGCACATGATAGATGCAAGGCATCTAAAGAACGCAACTTGTTATTCTCTAATAGGGAGATAGAGCCTTCAACCACCTCTGGCACAAGATTGATAATTTGAATATCTTCTATATCCCCTATAATTTGTTCTTTTACATTATAATAATTCTCTTTTGATAGGTTGCTCTCTCTTACCTTTCTGTTTAATGCTGACATCATTTCTGGCAAACAAATAATACTTAGCCCAAGTATGGATGCCTGTTGGCAATAGTCATCAACTTCCGCACTACCTTGTTCCAGTATGAATTTTTTTATGTATGATGAAGAATCAAAGAATATTTTCATTATTAATTTTCTCGTTCATCTAAAATAATTTTTGATATAGCCTCGCCTTGTACAGTTAACTTCATTCGTTTCTGTTTCCAAGACGGTCGATCTTTGCTTTCTTGGTTAATTGGTATTATTTCAGCTATTTCCTTTCCATGGCGTAATACATGGATTGTTTCTCCCTTTTCTATCGAAGAAAATATAGCTGATGCATTTTTCCTAAACTCAGTAAAACTAACCGTCATCATTTTGATTTGGCCTATAGATCGTATTTTCAATATGCTACAGTACAGTACAGTAGTGTACAAGGTGAGGCCTGTATGGCGTCGCAGTAGAGATACCGGTGTGCGGTTTTCACGCACCGGGCTCTTCAGACATACTCACTCACGCAGCAATTTGATCCTTCACGCAAGCCCCCGATTCAATTCAACCTTTCTGCATGGGAGCATTACGCATTTGTCCCCAAATAGGTGCAACTTTTTTTGCGATATTTTGCAAAAATCCGATCAAAGGTCCCGTTCACCGTCGCACAGCGTAGTCTGAGCATCCCGTTGCCATTTTCGACCAGCTGCTCCAGGCTCCCGATCTCTTCAAACGTACGTGGCTGAAAATTTATTGGCAGATTCAATCCCACCACTGCCAATGGGGAGACCTTCTGCCTTGCGAGCCCTACCAAGTAAACTGGCGGTTTACTACCGAAGATGCCAGGGTGAAATTAAGATCTCTTTATCCATCAATATAAACTTGTTGGAGTACTAGGAGCGTGTCTGCAGCTCCCCGAGGGAGATTCCGTTACGCCACAAAGAGATGGCACCAACTACAGCGATGGTCAGCATGCTGGCCAGTGATACGATGGTTACCATGGCCAGGGCCTCTTCTTTGCCAACTCCAAGTAGCCCGAGGGCGAAAATACCCCCCACAATAAACCCTCCGGGTATGCGGGCAAAACGAGTGAGGATGATGAGAAAGCCGAGGAACACCACCAGGAACAGGTAGTCCAGCGGACGTAGAAGGACACCAAATGCCAGGCCCGCCCATAGAAAGTTTGTTGCAGCAATCAGCTTGATGATTATACTGGCGGCCAGGATACCCAAACGACGCCAGAGCTCCTGAGGCCAGACAATTCCCTCTGCAAAAGCACGAAAAACCGCTTTCGTACGTTCCCGAGTACGTACCGGGAGGCGGCCAAGCAGTTTTTGGAGTAGACCATTTTGTCGGTCGGTCCCTTTCTTTATTTGGTGTCGATAGCGGATCAGTGCCAACAACAACAGCGGTAACAACAGCACACTGCCGATTCCGCCCAAAGCCAGTCCAAGACGTAGGTTGCCATCGGGGTCGGGGAAAACCGCAAATACAACTACCAGAGCCACCAGGCCAGCAAAGACAACACCGTCAATTAGTCGGTCAACTGCTGCTGTAGCCAGTACAGTACTCATCTTCAGCGCATCAAGCCTTGCCACCAGCCAGGAACGGACTAGGGGGCTAATCCCCAGAGGGACGAGTATGTTGGCCAGGTAGCCAGCCATAATGGCACCAAACAGACGGAGTGTAGCGATCCGCCGTAAGGGGAGGAGTAATTGTCGCCACTTCCAGGCTCTGAACAGTTGTTCGACTGCTGTCGTTAGTGGTAGTAGCAGGAGGTATGGCAGGTCAGCACGCTTCAGCGTGACCAACAACCGGTCCAGGTCGACCAGAAAGAATACCCACACAAGGGCGCCGATACTTAAGGACAGTCCGATAACTGGCCACCAGTATCGTCTACCATTTGGGCGGATCTTCTTCACAGTTCTGGTGGTTACCCCAATTTGGTACTTGCGAGTGCCCATTGTAATATCGCCTGTGGTCTGTCTAATACCCTCTTAAAGACTGTACGAGCATTCTCGAGCTAACCCTGGGTTTGCGGAGCCTTTGTATTTTACAACACGAAGTGGTTGTATAGTGCGCCACATGGAGAGACTCCCACACTCTGTCCGGAAGTGGTGAAGAGGTTTCATTACCAAGATGGTGAATACAGGCGGTTACGTTGGATAACTACGAGGTGACCAAAAGGGGAATTTTTGGTGAGTACGGGAACAGGAGCTCAGAATCATCAGGCCTGCTGCAATTCGACCAGTACGCCATTCATGTCCTTGGGGTGTAAAAAGACCACCGGTTTTTCATGTGCACCAACGCGTGGTTGCCCGTTACCCAACACCCGGGTACCCTCGGCCCCGGCCTGTTCAATGGCGGTATGAATATCTTCAACTTCCAGGCAGATATGGTGCATCCCCCCCTCTGGATAACGCTCTAAAAATGCTGCTACCGGAGAGTTTTCACCCAGTGGGGCGAGCAACTCCAGGTGGGTATTGGTCAGCTCGACAAAAATCACTTGCACACCGTGCTCTGGCAAATCCACTGTAGCGCTTACACTGGCACCCATAGCTGTATAGCGGGCTGCTGCCACAGTTAAATCGGGTACCGCGATGGCCACATGGTTGAGTTTTCCGATCATGAATTTATCTCCTGTTGGTAACTATTCAGCGCATTCATCTTTTGTCCCATTACGGCGTGTGTTCGTACTCGAATGCTCACATAGGACCGATATGCTCACATTCTCCGTGCGAATATGCCTGGTACTG
>DRJH01000365.1 GCA_011052285.1 Gammaproteobacteria bacterium | reverse complement strand
AGGCCTGATTCGCTGCGCAGATCCCAATCCGGCGCAGCGCAGCAATGCCCGGCTTCATCATGAAGTCGAGTGCGTCGAAGATAATGATACGATTGCGGCTTGGGCGGATGTGCTGGTATTGGCAGTAAAGCCACAGGTTTTACACCAGGTGGCATCGAAGCTGGCGCCTGTGGTCGCAGGCAAGTTGCCAGTGGTGATATCTATTGCTGCTGGCATACGTCTTACAGATCTGCGTCGCTGGTTGGATTGCGAACCTCCGTTGATTCGGGCTATACCCAATACACCGGCGCTGGTGGGTGCCGGTGCTACCGGACTTTTTGCGGTTGAGACAGTAAGCTGCGAACAACGCGACAGTGCTGAAAGTCTGATGCGGGCTGTTGGTTCAGTGATATGGGTAAAACAGGAAGCGGACCTGGATTCTGTTACCGCGGTATCCGGAAGTGGCCCGGCCTACTTTATGTATTTTATGGAAGCGATACAGGAAGCTGCCGAATCGCTTGGTTTGGCGCCTGATCAGGCACGGTTGCTGATTTTGGAAACAGCCTTGGGTAGCGCACGCATGGCAATGGAATCAAATGAAACGTTCTCGGTATTGCGCAAACGTGTCACTTCACCCGGTGGGACCACCGAACGAGCCTTGGCGGTGTTGGAGGAGCAGCTGACCGCTAAGCAGATCTGTGCTGCAGTTAAAGCTGCTGCAGCACGTTCCAGAGAACTTGCCGTTTTACTGGGGGACGATTAAATGGGTGGTTATCTGGGTAATGCCGGCAGTTTTCTGATCGGCATCATTTTTGATCTTTATATTTACGTGGTTATGTTAAGGTTTCTCCTGCAACTGGTGCATGCGGATTTTTATAACCCGATCAGTCGGGTTATCGTCAAAGTTTCGGATCCACCTTTGCAGCTATTCAGGCGTTATATTCCAGGATTGCTGGGTATTGATATGTCTTCAATTATCCTGGCACTCGGTCTGACGATACTGAAGTTTTTTTTGTTATGGCAGATTCAGGGTTTTCAACCTGCATTTTTTGGCTTGTTGGTATATTCGATCGGTGATGTATTGTTGCAACTGTCTCAGATCTTCTACTATGCCGTGTTGATTCGAATTATACTCAGCTGGGTGGCGCCGAATAGTTATAACCCGGCCGTAGCACTGGTGCATTCCTTGACAGAGCCACTCATGGCCCCGGCCAGACGCCTGATTCCCAGCTTTGGTGGATTGGATATGTCGCCTATTGTGGTGTTTATTATTTTGATCTTGATTCAGAAAATATTGATTCAACCAGTGTTGGATGTCGGCCAGGTATTGATGCAGGGTTAAGTGTGTGCCTGAATCAAACTGGTTCCGTCGCCAGGGCGAGGACTTGTTCGTAAAAGTCTACCTTGTTCCCAGAGCACAAAAGAACCTGATCACGGGTGTTCGTGAAAATGAATTGTTGGTACGGATTCAATCACCTCCGGTCGACGGTAAGGCAAATGCGGCACTTTGTGCGTTTCTGGCCAAACAGTGTGGTACGGCAAAAAGCCGGGTTGAAGTGGTTCGTGGCAAGACATCCCGACATAAAACGGTATTGATCTCGGGTGCAAAATGGCTTCCCCGTGGTGTCGTGACCTGAATAACCTGCCATAATAGAACACGGGCGGTATGCTTCTGACAACGTTTCTGAAACGGACACTGACGGGAAAACCATTCACTTGAGCCAGAAAATGACATCGGCAGGTAGCCAGAAGCTTGCCAGCCGACTACAGGACTATCAGGACTGGGCGAATGATCTGGCATCCAGTATCGAGAGCTATATTCACTGGATTGAATCTCAGTCTGAGATCATTGATCTGGAGGAATTTCGTCTTTACGAGCTGCTTGATGAACTGCGTAGCAACAGGCTGGTCGTGGCTATTGTTGGGGAGTTTTCACGTGGCAAAAGCGAATTAGTTAATGCAATATTTTTTGCTGACCAGGGGCGTAGATTGCTACCATCAACTCCGGGCCGGACGACAATGTGTACCACCGAACTACTCTATGATGATAACGATCCACCTTGTATTAAACTCCTACCGATAGCAACCCGCAAAACGAATTACACCATCGCCGAGTTGAAAAAACTACCGGAAAACTGGACCCAGCTACCACTGGATCTGGCTTCACCGGAGCAGGTCACTGAAACGCTGGGTGAGCTGGCCAGAAGTTGTGATGTCAACCCGGAAGAAGCGGAACGGATGGGTCTTTATATCAGCCAGGAAGAGGATTTTCTGACTGTACCGATGTGGCGTCATGCCATCATCAATTACCCTCATCCGATTCTGCAACAAGGCCTTATTATTCTCGATACACCGGGCTTGAATGCTCAAGGTATTGAGCAGGAATTGACATTGCGTATATTGCCAAATGCACACATTGTATTGTTTGTGCTCGCTGCTGATACCGGAGTCACCCAGTCCGACAAGGAAATATGGGACCGAAATATCGGTGGGGCGCATACCTCGAAACAGGGAGGGCAAATCGTCGTACTGAATAAAATCGATATGTTGTGGGATGAGTTGCTGGATGATTTGACTATTGAGAAAGCCATTCAAAAGCAGGTGGAGGCTACAGCAAGCATGCTGGGTATTGGCAAGGATTTGGTGTTTCCGGTTTCAGCTCGCAAGGGCTTGATTTCCAGAATTCGAAATGACCGGGAGCTGATGGAGAAATGTGGTCTTGATGCCCTCGAAAAACATCTCGGCAATGATTTGGTTAGTAATAAAAAACAGTTAATCCTGCGCCGGGTCAGCAATGAAATTGGTGACATGATTAACAGTTCAAGGCTCATGATCGAGCAGCAAAAAGAGCAATATCTAAAAGAAGTCAATGAATTGGAAGTGTTGCAGAATCAAAGTGCGGGAACTCTTGCACTAATGACAGAGCGGGTAAAAAAGCAACGAGACCTGTACCAGTTGGAAGTCGAAAGTTTCCAGACGACTCGTAATATGCTTAACAATCAGGTTAAGGATATTCTCTATCTGCTGCGCATTGGCAATTTCGATGGCCTGGTTGCTGATAGTCGTGAAGGGATGCGCAAAAGCTGGACTACCAAGGGTTTGCGAAAAAACATGTCCTCCTTGTTTAAAGGAGCATCTGAAATTGTCTCAGAGGTGGAAGAGAAAACTGAAGCGTTGCGTATGCTGGCAAAAAAGATCTATCTGCTGTTTCATCAAAAACATGGCCTGCCAATGCTAAAACCGGAGCCCTTTAAGGCGGCATCCTTTTTTGACCAGTTTCGTATTCTCCGCGAAGAGGTGGATAACTATCAAAATAGTGCCGGTATGCTGCTTTCGGAGCAACACTTTGTGATCAAGAAGTTTTTTATTCAGTTGGTCAGCCGTGCCCGGTTTATCTATCAAACCCTGTACACTGCGGTAAAACAATGGGCACGATCCATTTTAGGCCCTTTGTATCAGCAGATTGGCTATCACCATGAAATGATTGAACGGCGTTTGTTCAACCTGCAGCAGTTACAGCAAGACCGCCGACAGGTCAATCAGCGAATCGCTGAAACCCGAACCCAGCTAACGATCGTATCAGAGCACCTTGACTCCTTTAACCGCATGCTGAAGCTACTTGAACCTGAGCCGACTGGGCACTCGAATAAAATTACTCCGAGTACCGCGGAATCTACCCCAATTTTGCATTAACCGGAGCGGACGAGTGGATAAGTGGAGTTGTTCAGGTTAGGCAGGTTAGGCAGGATATCCCAGGCGTTGCAAGGATTCAGTGATTTCATCCAGTATTACCGGGTCATCGATGGTGGCTGGCATCTTCCATTCGCTGCCATCGGCGATTTTGGTGATGGTGCCACGCAGAATCTTGCCAGAACGGGTTTTTGGCAGTCTTTTGACCACCAGCGCTTTCTTGAATGCTGCCACAGGGCCGATTTTGTCCCGGATACTCTGTATGAGTTCCGGGACGATGGCTTCTTCACCACGGTCGACCCCTGATTTAAGCACCACAAATCCCACTGGGATCTGTCCTTTCATGGCATCGGCGACACCGGTGACAGCACATTCAGCAACATCCGGGTGTGCAGCAATGACTTCTTCCATGGCTCCGGTCGAGAGGCGGTGACCGGCAACATTGATGACATCGTCGATTCGACTCATAATCCACAGATAACCGTCTTCATCCTTATAGCCCGCCTCTCCAGT
>DRJH01000364.1 GCA_011052285.1 Gammaproteobacteria bacterium | reverse complement strand
GTCACCCTGCCTGCATCCTGAAGGATTTCCCGGTCCCAGAGTTTGAGGAATCCGCCCAGCCGTTCTTCCCAGTCCGCCATGTCAAGATAGGCCGAAACAATCCGTTGCATCTGTCCAAGCTCAAACTCGGAGAGATAATTCTTGGCGATGGAAACATCGTATTTGTGAATTTTCCCTTTGGGTGCTCCATCCCAACTGGTCAGCCCCATGTTTTCTTGCTTGTGATCCGCACGATCCACAATGACTTCGGCCGCCGTATTACCGTGAATCGCGTAGTGCATTTTGTTTTGAACGGCTGCAAAAATCCGTTTGGTCGCAGTGGCGGCTGAATCGTAATCCAGTGCAGTAGCGTAGATGTCTGTGATTTTCTGGTAGAACTTGCGCTCGGAAAGCCGGATTTCCCGGATCTTTTCAAGTTGGCGTTCAAAGAATTCATCCGTCAGGTTGCCGCCGTGTTTGAGACGTTCCACATCCATTGTCCAACCCTGGATCGTGTAGTCCTTGACAATCCGATTGGCCCACTTGCGGAACTGCACAGCACGTTCATTTTCGATTTTGAATCCAACGGCGATAATGGCCTGCAGGCTGTAGTGTTTCGTGTTGTAATTCTTGCCGTCAGCGGCAGTTATTAAGTATTGCTTAATAACTGAACTCTCCTCCAGTTCGTTGTCAGCAAAAATACGTTTCAGATGCTGGTTGATGGCGGGAACGGAAACGTCATAAAGAGATGCCATCATCTTTTGCGTCAGCCAGATATTCTCATCCTCATAGCGCATTTCCACGCTGGTTTCCGAGCTGCCTCCTGCCGCGACAAAAGTCAGGTATTCAGCAGCCGAGGAACGGACAATGGATGCCTCCTTTTTCTCAGGCATCTGCTTTCCTTTGATATTTTTCTTTTTCATCGTTCATCCTTGCCGCTCATAGCCCCAATTCCTTTAAGTAACCGTTGAGTTCTTTCTGCGTCTTCACAAGCTCCGTTTCGATTTCCTCGATCTCTTTCTGCACCGCCGGAATATCGACATCCTCTTCCTCTTCAAAAGTGTCCACATAGCGGGGGATATTCAGATTGAATTCAGCTTCTTGGATCTCACCCAGCGTGACCAGGTGGGAGTATTTTTCGGCTTCCTCAAATTGGCGGAACGTCGTGACGATCTTTTTGATATCTTCATCCCGCAGGCGGTTTTGCTTTTTCTCGTTTCTGAACTCACGGCTGGCGTCAACAAACAGAATATGCTTGTCGCGCTTGCTCTTTGCGGTTTTCCAGGATTTCCTGCCCTTGTTGAAAACGAGAATGGCCGCTGGTATCCCCGTGCCATAAAAAAGCTGGGCGGGCAAACCTATTACCGCTTCAAGGATATTGTCCTCGATGAATGCCTTCCTGATAACGCCTTCCGCCCCGCCACGAAACAGCACCCCGTGAGGTACAATGACCCCCACTTTGCCTTCACCCTCCAGGGCAATTTCAACCATGTGGCTGATAAAGGCGTAGTCGCCCCGGCTTTTCGGGGGAACCCCGCGCCAGAAGCGGTTGAACCGATCGTGGCTGGCATTTTCCTGGCCCCATTTATCCAGGGAGAACGGCGGATTGGCAACCACGACATTGAAGTGCATCAGTCCGTCGTTCTCAATCAACCTAGGGTTGTTGATAGTGTCGCACCATTCTATGCGGGCGGCGTCCATGGAGTGCAGGAACATGTTCATCCGGCACAGGGACCAGGTGGAACCGTTGGACTCCTGACCGGACAGGGAAAAATTCGGACTTCCGACTTCCTGGCCGACCTTGATGAGAAGTGAACCCGAGCCGCAGGCCGGGTCACAGATGCGGTCGCCGGCCTTGGGCGCAAGCAACCTGGCAAGCAGCGTGGAGACTTCTGGCGGCGTGTAAAATTCGCCGGCTTTTTTCCCCGCTCCGGCCGCAAAACGAGAAATTAGGTATTCATACACGTCACCGATTACGTCACGATTCCCAATACGCGAGGGGCGCAAATCGAGACGTTCATCGGCAAAGTCTTCCAGAAGGTTCTTAAGACGGCGGTTGCGCTCCTTGGTCTGACCCAAAGCCGGTTCACTGTTGAAGTCAATATTCCGGAAGACATTTTCGAGTTTCGACTTGTTGGCATCCTCAATTTTTTCAAGGGCAATATTGATGATCTCACAAATATTGGACTCATCACGTTTGCAGTAAAGGGAGTCAAAATTTGATTCCAGGGGCATCACAAAGCGCTCCCGGGACAGTGCTCTTTCCACTCTATCCACGGCGCCACTGTATTTTTTCTCATATTCGGATCTTTTGTCCTGCCACAAATCGCTCATATACTTGATAAAGAGCATAGTAAGGATGTAATTCTTGTATTCCGACGGATCGACTGCGCCCCGGAAGGTGTCGCAGGCCCGCCAGACAACGTCGTTGATCTCTTTTTGGGAAACGTGAGAACTCATTTATTTATCTCTCCTATCTGTTAATTCGTAATTCCTCATTCGTAATTCGCGATTGCCTTTATACAGACAGCTTCGACAAGACGTAATCGCGTCTGCGCAAGCCTGTCCAGAAGGAATTGCTCGCGCCTGGCGAGTGTTACGATCTTTACCACTTTTTTCTGGATGGTAAGTGGCGGAATCGTGATTTGCAGGCGGGAAAGTGTGTGCTTGGAAATAAATGAGATTCCCGTTCCCCGGGCCTGCGTCCTCAGCCAAGCTTGCGCCTTTGCCTGATTCAGCCACCAAGCCAGGTACAGGGGGAGCAATTCTTTGCTCTGCATACGCAGGATGTAGAACGAACCGGCGGCCAGGGTATCACTGAGGTCGTCTTCAATACAGTACGCAAAATGCTCAACACCACGAGCTTGAAAAAGTACATCTTTCTTTCGAACAGAATAGTTTTCTGGATTTCGCTCAGGAAAGAAAGTGATCAGGTTTTCGGGGTGCAAGCGGTGCAAAGAATCGAAATCCTTGCTTTGAATCAGGTAGTGCGTACCTCGTGTACTCTCCTTAACCCTGTCTCTAGCCTGGTATCCCACCTGGATGTCAGCGATTGACTTTAAATCGGCTCTTATCATTTCCTTCGATCTCACTTAATCGGTAGCACGCCTACTTTCTTAATACTTTATGTGATAAATGCTTACTCGTCAATAAATATCTCAGTAACATACCTACTGACTTTTATATTTTGCATAAATACGTTCGGAAACAAATCCAAAAGCTACCCTGTAATTCGGCAGTCTTCTTGCGTCGCCCAGATCAGCTTTCGGCACTACTTCACCCTGTCAAAGGAGTTGCTGATGGTTGCGCCTGTTCCAACACTGTCTCTGTAGCCTACTTAGAGTCTGCTCAATAAGTCTAATACACTGATATTATTAAGATATATGCTGTTTTGTGGTATAATAATGTACGAAAACAAAGCCAATCCTCTGAAAAGGCGTGCACCTATGATCCGTTATCACTGCCAACAACAACGCACAATCGCTGCTTTCGACTGGCCCTTCCCAACCGCCTTGGACGAAGCTCGGCAATTCAGTGAACAGATCATCGATAGACTCTATCAAGCGTCCGGGAAGAGGGTCATAGTCGTACCCGTGGAACATGTCATGGACAAGTTCATATTTTCCAGCAAAACCGCGACGGTATCGCTTTGGTCGAGAGTCGCTTTGCCCTTGCTTCCACTCGTCGTATCGATATCGTACAAAACGACTTTCTTCAACCTAACCCGCCTTATTCATGAATCCCTGCGATCACTGTGCCTGTCTGAGCCTGCAGCACGCAGACAGGCCGAGCTTTGTTCGCAACGGGTTTGTAAGTGAGGGTGCGTAATCACGCATACGGACGACCGATGAGTGATTCGATGCTGCTAATAAGAGCACCTCGCACAAACACTTTGTTAAATTATCTGAAAACATGCATTAGCCAGAATATGAGCCACTCATGTTCGAAAATTTACAAATTCATGTATTTTCAATGGGCTTATTACAGATATCGAGCACAGTCGCAAAAGGGCTGTCAGCCAAAGCGGCAAATAGTGGATGTCGTCCGAGCCTGGCACGGCTGGCTTGTGGGCTGTTGATGCCACAAAGAAAACGTGCCAGTTGTCGCGACTGAATCAGCGCTTGGTGGTTTTCGCCCCGGATCGTTTTGACGATAGCGAAAATGATGGCAGGATCGGTCTTCTCGGACTGCCTGTGCGGCAGTTGCAAAGGCTTGAACAGACCTTGCTCTGCTACGTTACAGGCACTGCACCGGCCACATGGCCTTTCCAATTCCTCTCCAAAATAGCGTAATAATGCTTGCTGGTAGCAACCGGTGGTTTCTATCCAGTCGCAGACCTGACGCAGGCGCTCAATATCGCGTGATTCACGTTGCTGAAACAGTAAAATCATTTTTTCGCTGAGCGCTTTGCTATCACGGTCTGCCGCATGCAGGCGGTAACCTTGCCGGGCTCCAGCCACCTGCAGTTTAATCAGGCCTTGTTCCTCCAGATAATTGAGTGCCTTACTGATGCGCTGGCGGTTTTCACCCAATTGTGCCGATGCTTCCTCAGGAGTAATCGTTACCCAAATACGACCCCGTCTGCCAGTGGCGAACAATTGTTGCAAAAAGGCCGCGCGTTGTGGGTTAAAACGCGCAACAATGCTGTCCGGACTACTGAGGAACTGCAGTTTATACGCACTGTAAAAAGGTGCAGTGGCGGTGATAACGCCTTCGAGTTCCAGGTAGGTCAGCAGTGTAGTAAGCACCAGAGGCCGCACATCAAACTGGTATGCCGTCTGGTAGACAGAAAGATCAAATTGTTC
>DRJH01000363.1 GCA_011052285.1 Gammaproteobacteria bacterium | reverse complement strand
CGTTGGTATCGGTGGCGTGCTGGAACCCCTGCAAAGTGCCCCGACCATTATCGAGGACAACTGTTTCATCGGCGCCCGCAGTGAAATTGTCGAAGGTGTCATCGTCGGTGAAGGGGCGGTGATTTCAATGGGCGTTTTTATCAGCCAGAGTACACGCATTCTTGACCGTGAAACCGGCAAGGTTTCGTATGGACGTGTGCCTCCGGGTTCGGTCGTGGTCTCTGGAAATATGCCGTCCAAGGATGGCAGCCACAGCCTCTACTGTGCGGTAATAGTAAAAAAAGTCGACGCCAGAACCCGGGCCAAGGTAAGCATCAATACCTTGCTGCGAGAAATATAGTCACCTTGGACCCGGCCCTGCAACTGGCCTGCGATTTCATCGCACGCCCATCGGTGACACCAGAAGATGGCGGTTGCCAGGCCCTGCTTGCTGAACGCCTGCAAAAACTAGGGTTTTCAATCCAACTCCTGCCCTTTGGTAAAGTCAGTAATCTGTGGGCCCGACTTGGAACACAGAGCCCCTTGCTGGTATTCGTCGGCCACACCGATGTAGTGCCCACCGGACCACTCGATTCTTGGAGTTCACCCCCTTTTCATCCCTCTATTCGCGATGGTGTGCTTTACGGACGGGGCGCGGCAGATATGAAATCTTCAATTGCTGCGTTCACCGTGGCCTCTGAAAATTTCATCAAAACCCAAACAAATTTTTCCGGATCTATCGCATTTCTGATCACCTCGGATGAGGAAGGTCCAGCTACGGACGGCACCTGTCGGGTAATGGACTGGTTGGCGGCATCAGGAGAACAAATTGACTACTGCATTGTCGGCGAGCCGAGCAGTAACCTGGCCACCGGTGATGTACTCAAAGTAGGCCGCCGCGGCTCACTGGGTGGCGAATTGCTCATCCATGGCAAGCAGGGCCATGTCGCCTATCCACTGCTAGCAGAAAATCCCATACACCGCTTCACTGCGGCCTTGCAGGATTTGATCACCACGGTGTGGGATGAAGGTGATGCAGCCTTTCCACAGACCACTTTACAGTTCTCCAATCTACAAAGCGGTACGGGAGCTGGCAATGTGATCCCGGGTGAATTATCCGCCAGTTTTAATCTTCGCTATTCCACAGCAGTGACCGCCGATGAACTCGAGCAACGGGTCACGGCAATCCTCGACCAGCACCAATTGCGTTATACCCTGCAGTGGATCCGTCCCGCCCAGCCCTTTCTGACCCGCAAAGGCGCGTTGCTGGCTGCCTCCCAGGCCGCCATTACGGAATGCATGGGCTTTGTACCAAAAATGTCGACCAGTGGCGGTACCTCGGATGGTCGTTTCGTGGCACCCACCGGTGCAGAAGTCATTGAACTGGGTCCGGTAAACGCCACCATTCACCAGATCAACGAAAATATCCCTGCCACTGCACCAGACGAGCTGGCAACTATCTACCAACGCATCCTCGAGAAGGTTTTACCGCCTGGCTGACAACCTCAACCAGCAAGTTCTCCGATCAGGCTCTGGGCCTGAGACCGCTGTCCCGAATTACCCTCTTCAAGAACCTCGGCCAATATACCTTGTGCGCCCTCTTCATCACCCATGTCAATATAGGCACGGGCTAAATCAAGCTTGGTTGCCGCCTCGTCTTCAGCAACACCTAACACACCGGTCTGGCTACCTAGCACTTCTGAAGCCGGTGCATCAACAGACCAGTCGTCTTGTTCTCCCTGTTCACCGGTATCAAAGTCCTGAGCAATTAACTGGTCCAGTTCATCAAGATCATCCCCAAAAGAATCTGTTTCATCGGTTGCAGCCGCGGTACCCGGAGCCGCTGACTCCGCTCCTGGATCTGCGGCAGTATAGGCCGGGGGATTAACAACACCTGATGTAAGGTCAACCACTGGCGCATCCAGGCTCTCTGCTGTATCTGCCCCACCAGCCCCTGGCCGGAGTAATTTTTCCTTGTCTGGCGTGCCTTCGACAACTGCGAACTCTGGTACTTCAGACCTCGATTCAAGGCCCCCTAAATCGTCAGCTACAGGTTCAATGGTTTCGGGTTTCGATTGCGGGTCACCAGCATCGCCGGATGGCTCGGTAACGCCCGGGCCAAGCGTATCGCCCGTAGCAGTAAATTCGATGGCATCAGGGTCAAGTTCCTGTACCTCAGCGAGTTGATCCGCTGTAGTAGAAAAATCATCCACATCCGGGCTGACTGTATCGTCAGGCTCCGTGGTTGCTGTCAGGTCTCGATCAGATGGCTGATCAAAGTCAGCAAAGTCAAAGTTTCCGGTACCTGAATCCGTCCCATCCTCCTGCCCAGCCTGTGGTGGGACTGCGGAGGAAATCGATGCCACTGCTGCCGGTTCATCCGCAACGCCTGATAGATCGAAATCCAGCAGGTTAAAGTCATCGTCTTCCCCTGCTGCCTTCTGCTCCGCTTCCAGTGTCGCAGCGTCAAGCACGACTTCGTCAGTCACAGAAGGGCTCCCGGAATCATCCATACTCAGATCCAGCCCTTCAAAATCAAAATCCAGCGTGTGGTCAGAAGGTACTTCTGCGACCGGCTCCGCTGTGGATTCTTCCACAGGTCCTAAATCGAGATCAGGAAAATCAAGGCTGGGCGAGTCCATACGATCAAGCGACAATGCCTCATCCGGCGAACCCATTAGTGCAGACAATTTGTCGGTATCGGGGGCCTCGAACTCGACCGCACCCAATTCAGGATCGAGCTCGGCGAAAGGATTCTCGTAATTGTCGGCAGTTGCTCTCGTGGAATCGAGCTGTGTGGTAACTGCAGTCTCCTGCTGCTCTACAGCAGCAGTTTTCGGCTCAGCATCAGTCTTGTCCCGCGCTGCCGTCACTACAGCGAACAGCGGACTATCCGGACTAAGCCGCTGCCCCATTTCGACAACTTTTGACCAGACATCCTGATCGTAACCGCTATGTAGCGGCGATAACTCCTGGGCCAGGGTTTCAAAATGCGCAACATCACCTCGCTGCTCATAAATATCAAGCAGCTTCAGCTTGATTTCACTGCGAGATGGGTCACGAGTCATCGCCTCCCGCAATACTTCTTCTGCCTGTTCATCGCGCCCATAGGCCATATACACCTCGGCCTCTGCCAAAGGATCTACTTCGGCAGCCTGCATCATACCCATCCCGGAGAGCCCGAAATCGCTCAAGAATGAACTGTCTGAACCCCCAACCTCCAGTTCATTTGTTGCTTCCTTCCCGGCATCTGAGAATACCGGCTGACTGCTGTCTTCAACCTTCTCTGCAGTAGTTTTACGCCGTTTTCGGAGTAAGGCCAGCAAAGCGCCACCCAGCAGGACCACACCGCCACCGAGTCCATACAAGGATGTCAAATTGGTGGTAACCGACTCATAGATCAGCTGCCACCAGGGCCGCGAAGGCGGCTTGACGGGCGGCTGTTTTTTCACCTCCGGGCGGGCTTTCAGGGTTGCTGGCTGCTTTTTCGATAAAACCTTTGCCTTCACTACTGCATTGTCAGCAAGTGCCTGTCGAGCCGTAGCAGCCTGATCCGGACTGGTCACCCCAGGTTGTACTGACGCTGTAGTACTCGTGGTCAGAGCTACAGAAGGCCGCGCTGGGGTAGAGCTCGTTGCACCATCCTTGTTCTCTATAGCCTTATTCTCTATGGCCAACCCTGGTGTTGCGTTTGACGTGGGTGATTGCTTGTTCTGAATTCGTGCCAACTGCTGGTTGCGAATTTCAATCAGGCGTTTCGCATTTTGGACCTGTTGTTCAAGCAGGGTAACGCGCTCTCGAAGATCCTTATTCTCCAGATCTCGGGACAGCAAGTTCTCTTCCATACTTGAAATTTTTGAACGCAAGCGATCAACCTCACTGGACGACCCCTTGGTCTTTTTCACCCCAGGTACTGCCTCATTACCCTCTGCGGCCCGTGTGACAACGCTGTTTTTGCCCACTGTCGCCTGTACTATTTTGAGCAAATCCTGCGAAGAGTCTGTGGTTGCAGCTTGGCCCTTAGGCACCTTCACGGTCGATGCTGGCACGGTCGACACGGGTTTGATCGATATTGGGGACTTGGCGGAAATTATCGACGGCACTGCAGCTTTAGCTGCAACTGACGCGGCCGGTTTACTACCCGCCAGGCGGGGCGTTATTGCAACTGTGGGTTGTTGCTCTGGCCCACCACTTGATGCAGCTTTATTGATCTTATTCTGTGGCT
>DRJH01000362.1 GCA_011052285.1 Gammaproteobacteria bacterium | reverse complement strand
TTTACCACAAGCAAGCCTGAGAGAATTGTTTTGGATGACTTGGGTGTTGCCATCTACGGACAGGGCTTTGCAAATCGGGCGGTGACAGAAGACATCTCTCTGGCCTATCACCAGGGTGATTCACAGTACTTCAATATCGGCATGCTGCACACCTGCCTCGATGGTAAACCGGGTCACGAGCCCTATGCTCCCTGCACGGTCGATGGGCTGCGCTCCAAAGGATATCAGTACTGGGCACTGGGTCATGTCCATAAACGTGAAGAGGTAAGCCGGGATCCGTGATTGTGTTTCCGGGCAACATACAGGGGCGACATATCCGAGAGACTGGCCCGAAAGGCTGTACGCTGGTGACCGTTGATAATGGTGAGATAACCAACGTTACGCACCGTGACCTCGATGTGCTGCGCTGGTCACTCTGTGAAGTGGATGTGACAGCGAGTGAGACCGTCGATGACGTCTACGAGCAGGTTCGCGAGGCGCTGCAGCAAGCGCTTGACTCGACGGAAGGTCGGCTGCTCGCAGCACGCCTGGTGTTGCAGGGCGCCAGTGCTGCCCATTCCCATCTACATGCTGAAATCGAACATTGGACACAAGAGTATCGTGCCTTGGCCACTGGTCTTGGCGGTGCTGGAATCTGGTTGGAGAAGGTATTGCTTAAGACACAGCCATCCATTTCTATTGATAGCGTCCTTGCGCGTGATGATGCACTGGGTGGCCTGTTACGTGGCATTCAGGATATGGAGCTGGATGATGCCGCACTGGTGGAACTTGCGAATGAAGTGTCCGTGCTGCGCCAAAAACTCCCTGCCGAAATTCTAAGTGGTGAAGATCGTTATGATCCAACGGATCCACAACAACTCAAGGTCGTCCTGGAAGACATCAAAGAATTGCTAGTGAATCGCCTGATAACAACGGAAAAGGCGTGATGAACTTTTATTTATGGAAATAAGGCAGCTCAATCTCGCCGCGTTTGGACCGTTCACTGACCGGGCATTGGTGTTCGATCAGGAGGCAGGTGGACTCCATATTGTCTATGGGCCCAATGAGGCAGGAAAGAGTTCGGCGCTTCGTGGGTTGAAGGCATTGCTCTATAACATCGACGAGCGAACTCCTGACAATTATCTTCACGCCAATGACAAACTTCGTATCGAAGGGTGTGTGCGTGCTGCAGATGGACGCGAACTCAGCTTTGCGCGCCGTAAGGGTCGCAAGAATACGCTCTTGTCCATGGAGGGTGAGTCACTCGACGATAATGCGCTGATCCCATTTCTTCAGGGTGTAACGCAGGAGCTTTTTGATATGCTCTTCGGGATCGATCATCGCGCGCTGGTTCAGGGTGGTCAGGAGATTTTAGAGCAGAAGGGTGAAGTTGGACAGGCACTCTTTTCTGCATCTCTAGGTAGTCATGCGTTACATGCGGTGCTTAACCAACTCGACCAGGAAGCTGGCGGGCTTTTTCTACCGCAGGGATCTAAACCGACGATCAACTCAGCCTTAAAAGCTTATACGGATTTGAATAAGCAGATCAGGGATCGGTCACTCTCATCCAGAGAATGGGATGAGCATTTCCGTGCACTGGCACGGACCTCCAAGGAATTAGATCAAATTCAAGCTGAACTTGCTGATAATCGGGTTGAGGTTAATCGCTTGAAGCGCATTCAACGCGTTCTACCCAAACTGGCCCGACGGCATGAGCTTCTGCAAAAGCTTGAGGCGTTGGGTGATATTATTGTCCTTCCGGACGACTTCGGAGAGCGTCGCCAGAAGGCGGTCACGGAGCGGGAGACAGCGCAGGTGATTATTCAAAAGGCAAGATCTCGACTTGATGGACTCCAAGGGCAACTCGACGGGCTCTCCGTGCGTCAGGAGGTGCTGGAACAGGGTGAAAGTATCGAAGCCCTCCATGCACGACTGGGTAGCTACCGCAAGGCGATGCAAGACCGGCCGCACCTCGAAGCGGAATACAAACAGTTACGCACTGATGCAGAGTCCTTGCTTAAGGATGTGCGCCCGGATCTTGCGTTGGCGGATATTGAAGTGTTGCGCCCGGTGTTTGCCAAAAGACAGCGAATTACCGAACTGGGAAATCAAAATCCTGTTCTGGTATCGCGAGAAAAACAATCGAAAAGCAACCTGCGTGAAACAGAAGCACGGCTGGAGGAAGCACGCAAGGAGCGCCAGAAACTTCCAGACATTGGATCACCCGACGCCCTGCGCAGAGCCATTGCAGCAGCAAGAAAGTCAGGTGATGTGGACAGTGCAATCCAATCCGGACGGAGTGAGCTTGCTACATCAACAGAGCAATGTGCTGCCGACTTAGCGAGACTCACTCTCTGGACCGGTTCGCTGGAAGATCTTCCTAGCTTGCCCGTACCAACCCGGGAGAACATCAATCGTTTTGAAGAGGTATACGCTGAGCTCGATAAGCGTGCACAGCGATCCCGGGAAAAGCAGGAAGAGACGGCAGAAGCATTGCGTGAAGCATCTCGACGATTGGATGAGATGCAACGCGCAGGGACAGTACCGACGGAAGAAGAATTGATTGCGCTCAGAACAGAGCGCGAGCAGGCCTGGCAGTTATTGCGTCGTCATTGGATTGATGGGGAAGACGTGAATACAGAAGCAAGCGCAATGGATGCGGAACGTGCGCTTCCTGATGCATTCGAACACCGGGTGATCGGTGCTGATGAACTGGCGGATCGTTTGCGTCGAGAGGCCGAACGAGTTCACTCGCAGGCAAGCCTATTAGCTGAATTGAAAAATGAAAAACAACGCGCCGAGGAGATCGTGCAACAGCTTGATGGATGCACAGCTGAGAAAAAGCAGATCGATACCGACTGGGAAGCATTATGGGCTCCCTGCGAGATTCAGCCACACACGCCGCGCGAAATGCGGGCATGGATGGACAATATGGAGAAGCTCCGCGATCGAGTCGCACAGTTGGGCACACTACGGCAGCAGGTCAGTGATCTTGAACATACCCGTGACACACAAATACAGCTACTCAAACAACAGTTGCAGAGATTGAGGAAAGACAGTCCTGACACAGCATCTCTTGAAGCCATACTCCTTGAGAGTGAGGAAGTCGTTGATGAGCTAGAGAAAGTCAGCCGGCAGCGGGAGACGCTGGATAAGGAGATCAAGACACTAGAACGCGATCAGGAGTCTGTTCGTGCGGAGTGCCAAGTGGCGAGCAGCGAACTCGATGAGTGGAAAGTACAGTGGAAAGAGGTGGTAGAGGGCGTTGGTCTGGAAGGCGATGCCTTACCGGCCGAGGCGGCTGATGTCATCGACAAGCTCAGGGACCTGTTCGCGAAACAAAGTGATGCGGAAAAACTGCAAATACGTATTCAGGCTATTGATGAAGATGCAGAGACGTTCAGTGGACAAGTCGGCACTGTGGTTGCGAACGTAGCCCCAGAATTTGCAAAGCTTCTGACGGAAGAAGCGGCAATGCGCCTTAGTACATTGTTATCAGAAAGTCGAACCGGGCAATCCCGCCGTCAGCAGATCGAGGAACAATTGCAACAGGCACGACAGGACATCCAGGATTCCGAGGCGACAATCCAAACCATGACCGAGCGTTTGGATGCGCTGTGTGCGGAGGCAAAACGGGATAGCCATGCTGAGTTGGATGAGGCTGAGCGCAGGTCAACGGCATACCTTCGACTGACAGCGGAAGTCGACAATGTGGAAGAAGAGATCTTAGATTCGGGCGAAGGCGCAACTGTGGTAGAACTTGAAGTTGAAGCAGAGGCTGTTGATTCAGATGCGTTACCCGCGCAGGTTGAGGCGCTTACCCAAAAGATCGAAGAAGAACTGGAGCCAAGACAAACGACGCTTGCTGAGGCCAAGGGCCGGGAAGCGAAGGAACTTGAACTCATGGACGGTAGCGACGAAGCGGCCGTTCTTGCTGATCAAAGCCAGTCTGTCCTTGCTAGCATCCGCTCCAATGCAGAACGATTCGTCCGCTTGAAACTGGCGGCGCGAATTCTGCGTGACGAGATCGAGCGTTACCGAAAAGAGAACCAGGGTCCATTGGTCAAGCGTGCCAGCGAATGCTTCGCCGTGCTCACACGTGGTTCGTTTGAAAGTCTTAGAACGGACTTCAACGAAAAGGATGAGCCCGTGCTTGCGGGTATCCGCACCAGTGGGGAGCGTGTACATGTGGAGGGGATGAGTAACGGAACCCGGGATCAGCTGTATCTGGCGTTACGTCTCGCGTCGCTCGAGAAATACATGGAAAGCTCAGAGCCCATGCCTTTCATCGTGGACGACATTCTCGTGGACTTCGATGACGAGCGATCCGAAGCTGCGCTCAGCGCACTTGCAGAACTTGCTAAGAAGACACAGGTTATCCTCTTTACGCACCATTCACGGGTTGTCGAGCAAGCTCGAAAATTGGGTGACAAGCAACAGGTGCATGTTCATGATTTGTAGTCTGATTTATTGAAGCCGATTTGCAAATAATCCGCTTGGTTATGGGCAAATAACTGTCCAGAAGATAAATCAATCGGTTAGAGTACCCTGTTTGGCCGGTTTTTTTGTGGCTGTCCAAATAGAATTGGACTCCCCAACCTTTTGTTAGGGGTGTATTCGCACATTTTTGCGCCGATACATCTGCTGGGTGAGGGCGTATCTGTGTGTCTAAGGCATTCTGTGGTCCCACTCAGATAGATCAATTCCATTAAGAATGCCGCTGAGGTGCTCGCGCCGCCCGGCAAGCAACTCGTGAAATTCACTAACGTGTTCTTCCGATTGGATTTCTTGCGCCGGGAAACATTCCCGCCGGAAACATTTCCCGCTAATAATAAAAAGACAATTTAAGTCGGTAAGATGTCGCAAGTGCTGCCTGATAATCTCGGCAAACCTCTCTGGAGGAATTATATTCCCGCGTAATTCGAGGGGCGTTGGTGAAATGTTCCTGTC
>DRJH01000361.1 GCA_011052285.1 Gammaproteobacteria bacterium | reverse complement strand
TGAGGCGAATAGTCGCTCATATTTAACGAAAATGAGTGGGAAAATGGGCCAAAAGGGCTTTTCCGCAGTAGATTTTCTATTCTCGGACAGGCTCCTAGGTAGCTTTGGCAACCCGAAAAGGTCCGTAGTTCCTCAGCGTGGAGTCATCGATGAATAACCAGCCTGATAACAATGCGACCCCTCTTGGGGTGTGGTTGGATCGTAATGAGCAGTTGTTGCGTCTGCGGTTCAACTGTCCCAAAGCGAACCTTGTGGATGCCGCGATGATCACCGCATTGCAGGGAGCCTTCGAGCAGTATGCACAGCAGAGCAGGCTCAAAGCCGTCCTGTTGGATGCTGCCGGCCCACATTTCAGTTTTGGTGCCAGTATCCAGGAACACCTGCCCGAGGGCTGTGCCCAAATGCTGCATTCGTTGCATCAGCTGATCGGCAGCATGCTGGAATTTCCAGTACCGATTCTGGTGGCAATTCGTGGCCAGTGTCTCGGTGGTGGTCTCGAGGTGGCGCTGGCGGGCAGTCAGCTTTTTGCTGCCCCACAAGCCAAGCTGGGTCAGCCCGAGATCCAGCTGGCGGTATTCGCACCGGCAGCTTCCGCCCTGCTACCGCCGCGTATCGGTGCCGCACGATCTGAGGATCTATTGCTGTCCGGGCGTAGTGTTGGCGCGGATGAGGCACTGCGCATTGGTTTGATCGATCAACTTGTGGACGACTCCGAAATGGCTGCGCTGGCGTATTTTGACCAGCATCTGGCGCCGCACTCGGCCTCCTCGTTACGCTATGCCCTGCAGGCTGTACGGGGAGACTACTCACAGCGGATTCGCACTCGCCTGGCTGAAGTAGAAGCACTTTATCTCGAGGGTCTGATGCAAACCCGGGATGCGGTTGAAGGCCTGACTGCCTACCTGCAAAAACGCCCAGCAATATGGGAGAACACCGCATGAAAACGACGGCCCAAATCACGGCTTATTGTGAAAAGCTCTACCGGGACATCGATTTTACGGTGCCCAAAGCCTGGAAGGAAGCGCAAGAGGGGCGCAAGGTAATCGGTTTTTTGCCGGTCTATGTCCCCGAAGAGATTATTCATGCTGCCGGGATGTTGCCGATGGGTGTTCTCGGTGGGGGTGATGAACTGGAAGTGATCCATGGCGATGCGTATTATCAAAGCTATATCTGTCGGATTCCCCGTTCGACGATCGAGCTTGGTATCACCGGCCGACTGGATTTTGTTGATGGTATGTTGTTTCCGAGCATTTGCGATGTCATCCGCAATCTGTCCGGAATGTGGAAGATGCTGAAACCTGAGGTTTATGTTAAATATTTTGATGTGCCGCAAAATTATAGTGACAGTATCGGTGGAGAATATTACCAGGAAGAGATGCAGGGACTACGGCGTGACCTGGCGCAACTGGCAGGCCGGGATATCAGTGATGAAGCCATAACGGCATCAATTGTACTCTACAACCAGCATCGCCAGCTGGTACGTGATGTCTACGCGTTTCGTTCCGCCGAACCTTGGAAAGCACCGAGTTCTGAAGTCTATCTGTTAATGCGAGCCGGGCAATTGCTGCCGGTGGAAGAGCATATTTTTATGCTCAAGGCCTATCTTGAGGCCGCACAGGCGGAAGACCGTCCACGACGTGATAACTGCCGTATTGTGACCACCGGGTCTTTTTGTGAGCAGCCACCGCTGAATTTGATCAAATCGCTGGAGCTGTCCGGTTGTTATGTGGTTGATGATGACTATATGCTGGTCAACCGTTGGTTAATGGAAGCCGTTGCCACCACGGGAGACCCGATTCGCAATTTGGCCGATGCTTTTTTACATCATTCCGCAGATTCCTCGGCAAAATATTGCAACAGCAAGGAGGAAGTGGGTCAGTATTTGCTGGATTCGGTGCGCGCTAACAAGGCCGAGGGTGTGATCTTTGCCGCACCCAGCTTCTGTGATCCGGCTCTGCTTGAACAACCCATGCTGGAAGACAAGATGCGCAAAAATGATGTACCACACATCGCCTTTAAATATGCAGAGAATTCTGGCCAAATGCAGCCCATCCGCGAACAGGCTGGTACGTTTGCCGATTCTCTGAAATTGTGGAACTGAGGAGACAGGACGATGACAGTGAGAGCCCAGACCAGCACAGCCAAGCCCGAGGCCATCAAAGATGCCTCCATGTTGAAGCAAAAGGAGATGATTGCAGGCAATTACCAAGCGCTGACAGCAACCGCCCAAACCGGCAAGAAAGTGGTCTCTACCTTTGTGCCTGGCAACCTTAACGAATTGATTCGCAGCTTCGGTCTGTTGAATAATTTGCCGGAAATCAATGCCATCAACAATGGTATGCGTAAGAAAAGCGGCGGCATGATTATGGAGGCCGAGCGCAGCGGTTATTCCGAAGATGTCTGTACCTATGTCAAATCGGACATCGGCATGATGGCCAGGGGCAATATTGCCCCCAATGGCAAGCCTATGCCAGCACCGGACCTGTTGCTGTTGTCCTATACCGGTTGCTTTACCTTCATGAAATGGTTCGAGCTGCTGCGTCACGAATACGGCTGCGAAACCGTGATGCTGCAGGTGCCGTACACGGGTGACGGCGTCATTACCGACAATATGCGCAACTTCGTGGTCAAACAGCTCAAGGAAGTGGTGATCCCGGCGCTGGAAAAGGTCTCTGGAGTGAAATTTGATATTGACCTTCTGCGTGAAAACCTGGCGCGCTCGGCTAAAGCTGAAGATGACCTGGTCTGGGTGCTGGAAAGCGCCAAGAATATCCGTTCTCCCATCGATGCGTACTTCGGCGGGGTTTATTATATTGGCCCAATCTTTACCGCCTTTCGTGGTACTCAGGATGCGATTGACTACTACACCCTGCTGCGGGGTGAAATTGAACAAAGGCTGGCACAAGGCTTGGGACCGATCACACCCGAAGGGGATATGGGTGAGGAAAAATTCCGTATTGTGGTCGAAGGGCCACCAAACTGGACCAGCTTTCGTGAATTCTGGAAAATGTTTTATGACGAAGGTGCGGTGGTGGTGGCCAGTACCTATACCAAAGTCGGTGGTGTCTATGACCTGGGTTTTCGCCATAATCCTGACCGGCCCCTGGAGTCATTGGCGGAATATTGTCTGGGCTGTTATACCAATCGAAATCTGCCATGCCGCGTTGATATGCTGGAAAAATATATCGATGAGTATCAGGCGGATGGCCTCTTGATCAACTCGATCAAGAGCTGTAACAGTTTTTCCGCCGGTCAGCTGATGATGATGAAAGAGATTGAAAAGCGCACGGGCAAACCGGGTGGTTTTATCGAAACGGACCTGGTGG
>DRJH01000360.1 GCA_011052285.1 Gammaproteobacteria bacterium | reverse complement strand
ATGAAAAAAAACGTGATCTTGGAGGTTAATCCGGTGAGGGTATTCACCACCAGATAACAATAAGGTATAGGGGAATTGCGTTGCTGATAAGGGTCAAAAAAAAGGCGGTCATCCTGGTTATGGTATTGATCGGTGTAACGGGATTTTTCGTATGGCGCTTCATCCGCCCCATGAACATTTTTGTCGTATCAAAGGCCTTTGAGCGGCCGATCGATACCACCACGGTACCGGCCCCCTTGCAGACCCTGCGTGCCGAAGAATGTGGCGCCTGTCATAAGGATTTCTATAATGAGTGGCGCACCGCCATGCATAGTCGGGCCTGGACCGACCCCTATTTCCAGACGGACTGGCAGTTCGATGGCAAGCAACAGATCTGCAAGAACTGCCATACCCCATTGGATCGGCAACAGGAATACAAGGTGCTGGGTTTTCGCGACAAGGAAAAATGGGATCCTGTGCTGGCACCGAACCCAAGCTATGATTCCAAACTACAGCACCAGGGGGTGACCTGTGCCGCCTGTCATCTGCGTGAAGGCAAGATCGTCGGCGTATTTGGTGATACCCGGGCACCTCATCCGGTCACGAAACTCGAAGACAGCAACCAGGTTTGCGTGCGTTGCCATGTGGTCGGAGGAAATCGCTGGGACACCTTTTTCCGCTTCCCACCCTGTGGCACAGTGGCGGAAATCAAGGCGACGCGAAATACCGGTCTTTCCGGGCGGGGTCATGGCGCACTGCGGAATGTTGCTAACGACGATCCCGGTAATGAGGCTGCGCAAGCGGTCAATGTCTTATCCCCAGAGCCTAAATCATCATCCACAAACAAAGTGCTTACCGGCACATCCGGGGAGATCACCGTAACCGGTGTCAAGGAACTTGGTTGTGTTCAGTGTCATATGCCGTTGCTCAAGCGAGCACTCGTTGCCGGAGGCAAACCGCGACTGACGCGGCGGCACCTGTGGCGTGGCGGTCATGATCCGGAAATGGTCAAGCGTGGATTGCGGGTAAGTTTCAAGGCAGCTGCGCAGGTATCGCCTGATAAACGCAGTTATGTCCTTAGCCTGACCAATGTGGGGGCAGCCCACTATCTGCCAACAGGAACTCCGGACCGCCATTTGATGGTGACCCTGCGGGTGTTGGGCAAGAGGGGTGAGGTCCTGAAGGAAGAAACCCACACGCTGCAGCGTAACTTCATGTGGCGGCCCTTCATTGTGGAGCTGGGGGACACACGCCTGCCTCGTTGGCAACCACGTAACTATCGTTTGAACACCTCAGATACACCCAACGCTGTGGCGGTGGAAGCGGTGGTGCGCTACTACCTGGTGGCTGAGAAGCGGCTCAAACGTATCGGCTACAAGAATAAGGAAGCACTCTCCTACGAGGTCTTTCGCAAGCGAATTCCTCTACAGTCCAAGTGGGCTGAACAAAGGATAGGGGATACGAATAAATCATGTGATCGGGTGACTGTTGGTGGTGATATCGGTGGTCCGGTGGCGGCTGGATAATGTGGCAATGGTCAAATACGGGTTATTGAAGAAGGGTATACCATGATAAAACGATTAATAGAAGTTTCCATGGACTTTCCCAGGTCGACACTGATCGTGACGTTCCTGTTGACCCTGTTGTTCGGTGCCCAGTTTGTGAAGATCCACATCGATACCGATCCGGAGAACATGCTGTCAGCAAACCAGCCTGATCGGGTGTTGTATAACAAGATCAAAAAGAACTTTGGTATCCATGATCTGATTGTCTTCGGTATTACCGATGAGGCCGGAGTGTTCCGGCCTGCCACCTTGCAAAAGGTTGCCCGCATTATCGACGGGATTCTTAAAATTCCCGGTGTGATTACAGACGATGTAGTCAGTCTGACCACAAGTAACGACGTGCGTGCCAAGGCCGGGCTGCTACAGGTGCGGCGCATCATGCAGCAGATACCAAAGGATGCAGCAGCCAGCGTAGCATTACGGGCCGCCATCGCTGACAATCCCTTGTTGGCAGATAAAGTGGCGTCAGCTGACGGTACCGGACTGGCTGTTTATATTCCCATCGTTGCCAAGGACCAGGCACACCGTATCGGTGTCGAAATCAAAAAACTGGCCCGCAAGGAGCTGAAAAAAGGGCAGAAATTTTATCTTGCCGGTCTGCCTATTGCCGAGGATAGCTTCGGCATAGAAATGTTCAGGCAAATGGGCATCATGTCACCGCTGAGCGGGATAATGATCTTGTTGTTACTGTGGTTTTTCTTCCGCAAGATAACATTGGTCCTGCCGGTCATGGCGGTGGCCATGTTTACCGTGGTTTGGGGCATGGGGTTGTTGATCGGCTTTGGTTTCACGGTACATATCATGTCCAGCATGATTCCGGTATTTCTCATGCCCATCGCGGTACTGGATTCGGTACATATCCTTAGCGATTTTTATGATCGATATCCGGCCATCGGCGACCGCCGCGAGACCCTGCGTCAAACCTTCGGTGAATTGTTTACCCCCATGTTATTTACTTCACTGACCTCAAGTGTCGGTTTTGCCTCCTTGCTGTTGGCGCCTATCCCGCCGGTGCAGGTATTCGGGGTTTTCGTCGCCATCGGTATTCTGGTGGCCTGGCTACTCACCATTACCTTCATTCCCGCGTCCATTATGCTGATCCGGGAGGATAAACTGAAAGCGGTGCTGGGTCATCTCAAGACCGGTGACAATGGTCTGGCACGCAAGCTCCCCTTGTT
>DRJH01000359.1 GCA_011052285.1 Gammaproteobacteria bacterium | reverse complement strand
TCGGGTGCCGCCCCATATGCGAGAAAAAGAAGCAACAGTGTAGAAATTGCACAAACCCATAGCAGCTGCCGTTGTTCCTGGTGATGATCTGTCATCTTTTCAGCCAGGGAAGGGCCGAATCGAGACCACAAGCCCTGCAGTAATACAAAAAATAATAGCGGCGCAAACAACATCGACACCCGATCAAATTCAAACAGATTCCAAAGCCTGAGGCCCTGGAAAAAATTACTCCCCAAGTGGGTAAAAATACCGGCCCAATTGACCAGTTGCAGACTGTCAAACATCTGCTGCAGTCGATAGTGGAATTGTTCAGGCAGAGGATAATGGGCGAAAAATAATTTTACTGTAGCCCATAGTCCTCTCGGATCATTCTCACCGTTAAGAAACATTTGCTGCAGGAGCACAGTGCTGCGCTTAAAAAAAAGCTCCTTGACCACCGCCCAAGGCAAGTTGACCAAGGTAAAAACCAGACCAAACTGTAGCGGACCCAGTAACTTCCGGGATCTTTCCAGCGCCGAAGAATCCGGACTGGTAGCGCGAAAGTCCCTGGCAATAAACCAGATGAACAATACCGGCAACCCCATCGCCAGACTGGCGTGCATATTGGTTGCCAAACCAAACAATAAACCAGCTATCCACCATCGATGCTTATCTGTATGTATCAGCCACCAGACGAGGCCACAGA
Source organism: Gammaproteobacteria bacterium (assembly GCA_011052285.1). GTDB lineage: Bacteria > Pseudomonadota > Gammaproteobacteria > Arenicellales > DRJH01 > DRJH01. Next base: position 2,251 of record DRJH01000359.1, on the reverse strand, counting down.
GAAAAAGTGCAGCACCAGCCATTTTGAACCAGGACATAAACAAATTGCCCATAAAAAATGCGGTCGCAGCGGTCGCCAGCAATACCGGCAGCGGATTTCGATCCGGAAGGTACCTTTTTACCAGCAGCCATAATGGAAACATCACCATCAAATTAAAAAACAGGGCAACGCTGGCAAACGTTACATAGCTGTCAGCAACTGTGTGTGACAGGGGTTCCAAAGCACTTCGAATAGCCGCATAGATTGCTCCGGAGGCCATCTCCCGGTCTTCCGGTTGATAAAAGAGGGCTGGATAACCAGATGGGCCGTAATACTTCTCGAAAGATTCATTGCGAGCAAGCGCCCTGGCATTGACATAGGGAAAATAATTGTCAAGCGCATAAAAAGCCCAAAAAGTTTTGGGCCCTGAAACCGAGTTATAGCTGAAGTTTTGCTCCGGAAGAGGGGTATCCTTGATCATGACATGGGTCAACAATAATCCAGAGATCATAAAAAACAAGACGGCTCTCGCCAACTCCGGTGCGCTGTGTAAAGATCGCCAGGCCGGTGCTGCAAGTGTCAGCACACTCAGCAATACCAGAGCTGGATAGAGCACAGATACCTGGTCCGGCAATGCCCCCCTGAGCCCGATAAACAGCACAAAAGCAAGCAACCAAAACAGCATGGCTCCCGGAAAAATCAATAACACCCTACTCTGCCAGCGATGATATTTTCGCCCCAAAACTTCTACCAAACCAAGCGCGGGAATCAGTAATAACAGCAGCAATCCCAATGCCACCAGATAAGGTGTCAGTAAATTATCTTCCCAAACCGTCTCCACTACCTGTAACTTGTCGATCACGACTTCGGGCTTCATTGCGCCGGAAGCCGGAAAAAAAATCACCCGAACCACATCAAAAGGTTGATCCGGGAGTAGAAAATCGTAGCTTAAATTGGCGCGAACAAACGGGGTCTTGGGAGACACCGACACCGCTTTATTATGATAAAAGGTAAGCACCTTATAAGCATTGCCACCCGTTGCATGCCAGAACACAAGCCAGAGGCGAAATTTTTTACCTCGCCAACTTGCTGCGGCCACAAGATCCAGTGAAGAAGGGGTGAGTCGTCGCAGCGTCAGGCGCATCCCCTGCCGCAGATCTTTCTTCAGCTGGAGCCCGTTAAGATGATATGCCTTGCTGATCTCGGGCTGCTCAGAGACGTGTTGATCAGCCATGAGCAGATTTGTTCCGGTCATAAGCACAACCAACCCAAACAGAATGTTAAACCGGAGAAATTGCATCAGATCAAACCGTGGAGGAAATGTTTTTTTGAATCAACCGCCGCCACGACGAAATACCAACCAAAAGCGTTCCATAAAGGCCGCATACTCGGATTCGCTGTAATCGGCAAAGGTGAAGGTCGTTTCCAAGGTCGGCAGGCTCAACAAGCCACTTAATCTACGCTCACCCTGGCTGCCTAGCTGAATCACGAGTAATTTGTTCCCATCCTGTAGTTGCCAGCACAACCCCGTGGCTGCCGCAGTACCCTCTCCAACGACTTTGGGAATCAAACGCTGGAATTCCTCTCGCGTCATACCTAGCAGATGCTGCTCGACCCTTGAAGCAGCACTCATCCCCCGGCTACAGGTGGCCAGATGGCCAGTGACTGACCATTTTTGAGCACAGTTTGGGTGCGCAGGGCGGGCGCTACGTAGGCTCCGTTATGCAGTACCAGATGGGCCTGCTCAGCAGGAATTCGGTATTGATGGATCACTTCTGCCACCGTTGTGCCCTCTTTAAGATCCAACTGAATACGGTTATTGGTTGCTTGAGGAGGCAGGTACGCACCCAGGCTGGCATATAATTTCAAGGTAATTTGCATGCCGTCAAAGCACCAGTGTTGACAAATAAGCCAGCATGATAGTAGTCGGATCAACCAATAAACGCTGTTTCCAGACACCCAGTTGTGAACGACTCTGAATCAACCCACGAAGTACACCAAGGTGCTCGATATGCCCCAGGGTATTGGCCCCTATCAATACATCATCTTCAAACTGAAGATTGATATAACGAAAACCCTCTTCGTCAACCAACGTTACTGACTCGCCACCATCCACACCCTGCCATAGCCCGAATGAAGCCGAAATCAGACCCAGCGTATCCAGGATATTCATATTGAGACTACCGCGATGGTGAATGCTGCCACTACTCACCATGTTATTGGCTGCGATACGGCCATGGTCAACGGCAGTGGGCTGGATTGCCTGTACGCT
>DRJH01000358.1 GCA_011052285.1 Gammaproteobacteria bacterium | reverse complement strand
GGCGGCTACCGCCGGAGCCTCGGCTGGTGGCTGGTAACACACCCAACACCGCGGAAGACGATAGATAGTTTCTACTGCCTGCTCGGATGTGTCATATGGGTGCAGCACCTCGTCGGTAATCCAGTAGTCCATCGACTCCAGACAGGTGGCCGCGTAAAACCCCAGATAGGCCGCTTGCACTGGAGCTGGCCGATAGGGAAATACCTTGAGTCGGCTACCCGCCGTGTGACCTGCAAGATCAATAAGAATATCAATATTGTCACTCTGGATAAGATTCGCCAACTCCTCATCGCTTGTATCGGCCACGAAACGCCAGTTTTCAGAAAGTTCACGCAGCCTGTCAGTAGCTTTATCCGAAAGAGATTCGTCATGGCACGCGTAACAGAAAATTTCGACCCGGGTGCGGTCGTGTGCAGCAAGCAGCGGCTCGAAAAAGTAATGCACTACATGGCCACACAGGTTGGGAGAAACATACCCCACTCGCAAACGCCTTTCCAGGCCGGTTCCTCGCACATGCACGGCCAATGTGTGCATGCGGCCGTCTTTCCCATATACTTCGTCCCAGCGCCGCTGTTCTTCGAGCATTTTTGAGGGTGGCAATACTGCTGTAGCAGCCAACAGAGACAGCAGATTGCTATGTGCCTTATAATCAGGGCGCACTTCCAGTGCACGTCGAAAATCATCCTCTGCCCTGGCGAAATAACCCAGGGCAGTAAATATATTTCCGCGATTGTAATATGCTTCTGCAACCGTTGAATCCAGCTTAATAGCTCGATCACAGGCTTCCAGCGCATCAAAACCGCGACAAAGAGCCCATAATACATTCCCACGGCCGACATGCGCCTTGACCATATCCGGACTCAGCTTGATCGTCTGTTCGTAACCTGCCAGAGCCTCTTCCAGCCAACCCAGTTTCCGGCACAGGGCCGCATGGTTGCAACGTGCTTCGATATGCCGTGGATTGTTTTTAATAACTTGCCTGTAAGCTCCCAGAGCTTCCTTTTCCCTGCCCTGCTCCCTCAACATGTTGCCACGGTTATAGTGCGCGGCAACGTGCAGTGGATTAAGCTGGATTGTGTGTTCGCAGGCTTCAAGCGCCTTATCCTTCTTATCCAACTCCCACAACACTGTACTCCGATAGAAGTGCGCCTCAACATAGCATGGGTCAAGCTGGATCACCCGGTCATACGCTGAAAGCGCTTCCTCCATCCTGCCCAGATTTCTTAACACATGTCCGTAGTTAAAATGTGCTTCGATATATCGGGGGTTGAACTGGATAGCACGAGCGATTAACTCCACGGCTTCGCTATTATTGCCGCACTGGACGGCAATAAGACCCAGGAGGTGGCTGGCTTCTGCTTGCCCTTGAGACATCTCCAGACATTTCAGGGCGAGCATCCTGGCCTCCGTCAAACACCCCTGCTGAAAAAGGTCTACCGCTTGCAACAATAATTTTTCTACATCCCCCACAAACACTTCCTCAGTTAAATCGCAAACTGACAGTACACCACCACTTATTTGAGTTCGAGTGTAAACGTACGGTAAACTCAACGACTATGGACTAAAAGTCCATAGGTTGTTTTCAGAACGACTGAAAGTCGTTATGTGGTATTGGTAATATTCATGGCAACCGAGTTATTAATATTATAGAAAGGGTGCGCATGCAGGAACAGTTTATGGAAACGCGAAAGTGGCAAAAGCATGGCTTCGCGCCCGCCATTACCCATTTGCAGCACCACTTCAGCCAGGGCTATACGCATCTCTTCCAGAATTTTCTCCAGACAACCGTTATCCGGCGGCGGATGGCGGAATGTCAGCCCCTCTCCCGCGACCGCACCCAATAATGTGCCTGCCCCGGAGGTAACAAAATATTCATCCCGGCGAAATCTGTCCAGCCCCAACCGCTCCAGGTAACCGTCGATAAAATGTGCCTTGTCAACAGCAAGACCGGTACGCACCGGATGACTGCGGTAACCACCGGGTACGGTAGGCACGCCTCCGGACCCACCGTAGCGGGTGCTCAGATCCGCGCCCAGCGTGGCCAGAATATGCAAATCCGCCAGCGCAGACTTGAATGCCAACAGCGTTTGCAAATTATCCAGAAGTTCCGGCACCCTGTCGCGTACATCGCGACAATTCGACCAGTATTCGCGCAGCACCAGATAAGGCGACTGGACGGGAAAACGGACAATCTCGACACGGCGAATGCCTTGCTCAAGATCCTGTATTGCATCGGGAAGAAAAACCACCACTCCAAGCAGGCTCTGGCAGAGCTGGCGCAACTGATTTGCTGAATAGCGTACGGAGAAATTCGTGCGCACCTCCCTGAAACGGGTTTGCCCATCCAGGCTGGCGAGTATCCGCCTGATCTCGCTGCCGTTGAGGCCCTGTATCATCAGCGCAGGGCGCGACGGCTGCCCGACAAAGTTCAAGACAGCGCAGCCATTGTGATCCCCGCACTCAATCTGCTCCGCCGATAACGGCAAGTCATTGTCATACAATGAAAAAACAGGGGCTCCCCGAAACCCCATAGCATAGCGCCCCGGGAGATCGTTGTTGGCAGCCTGCTCCCAGGTTTGATAATCCGCTATCTGCTTTGGTTCAAGCCGGATGGCCATACCTCCCCCTTACGTTGTGGCACGAATTCGACCCTGACAAAATGCAAAAATTCTCCAAACCATTTTCTGATTTTCTTTACAACCAGGAAATACCGCTGAAACCGACGATAGTCCTGAAAAATTTCAAAGACAAAAACGTAGCTGCCTGTCTTGTAAAGAGATATACCCCCCCGGAACAGGTTACGCCACAGCGCTGAACATCCACGCATTTGTCGAATTATATTACAGTTTCTCCCGTCACAAACACCCCGACGCAGTAAGCTATTGTTTTACCGGGCATGGTGTGCAACTTGCATATATGTAAAACAAATCCCGGCGGCTGTAAGTAACTCCACTAGCGGATTAAAATTAATCAAAAAGCGGGTATACTAAGCAGTATGCCGTCAAGCTAGAAACAAGTATAAATAGAGAGGAAATAATGAATCACTTTCAAGCACTTATGATTGCTGCGGCAGTTTCAGGTTCGCTATCGGGGCAGGCACAGGCAAGCATTGTGTTTTCTCATTCAGGCAACACCGATCCGACTACCGAGGGCTGGGCAGTGGAACCGGTCGCATTTTTTCTGGACCAGAGACCCACGGCAACCCCCGTAAGCAATGATCAGGGAAGCGGGCTTAATGCGTGGTCCATTGATGACAACTCCACTTTTATCGGGACAAACTGGTTCTACACACAGTCACCGAGCACCGCCGAAACCACCCAGGCCAACACCCTGGGCTGGGCACTGCGCGCCAATCTGCGCATTGTCGATACACCGGATGCCGTCGGCAATGCCGGTTCCATCATACTTGAGTATGCCAATGGAACAACTGCCTACAGGCTCGCTTTGGGCAGCGAAGCGGATGGTGACCCGATGGCATTGCTATGGGACGGTGGAGTTGATCCTAATAATACCCTGGCTGCCACGGGGACACTCTTCACATTGCAGAATGGTGGTGCGGGCTACCACCTCTATGAGATGGTCTATGATCCATTGGTGGACTCTGTTGATCTCTTTATAGACGGTGTTGAACGGATCAGTAATTACGCAGGGGTAAGCAGTTCGCTGTTCAACCGGGTCGCCTGGGGTTCAGCCAGCAGCTCCGATACCGGGCAAAGTAACTGGAATCAGGTTGAGTTTGAAATTGCGGCAGTGCCGCTGCCTGCGGCCCTGCCCCTGTTCTTCAGCGGACTGCTCGGGCTTGGATGGATAGGGAAATCCCGCCGGCATTCAGCCCCGCAAAAACGGTAGCACTGAACAAAAGCCGTTTCGTACCCGGGCAAGCCCGGGACACAATTCATGGAAATGACGACACGACCAAGCGCCACCGCACTGAAAGAAAGGGGTACGCAGCTGGTTAATAGTGGCCAGCTGAGCGAAGCCATTGACGCATTTCTAGGCGCCTATTCGCTAAACCATCGAGATACAGATGCATTGATAGCACTCGGCGTTGTCAATGGCATGCGCGGCAACTATCCTGATGCGGAAAAATATCTACGCAAGGCAACAGAACTGGATCCCGAACTGCCCGCCGCCTACTACAATCTGGCGATGGCGCAGAAGTACCAGGGCAATCTCATAGATGCAGCCGCAAGCTATAATCGAGCGATAGCCTGCGAGCCTGACAACCCGGCCAGCCATAACAACCTGGGTAATGTTCTCCTGGAACTCAACGATCCAGACCAGGCAATTCAATGCTTTAACAAGGCACTGTTACTGGAACCCGATTCACCGGACTACTATTACAATCTCGGCAAAGCGCTGAAAGCCCGGGGCCTGCGACAGGAATCTATCGATGCCTTGAATCGTGCCCTGCATTTCCGTCCTGGTTTCAGCGCTGCATTAAGGGAAGCAGGCAGCGTTTATCTGTCGCTGGGCAAGACCCCCGAGGCCGAAAAATGTTATCAAACAGCAGTAGCAATTAACCCGGATGATCACGACGCTGTAGCGGGGCTGTCCAGCGTTTTTGCACGCCGGCACAGGTACGATAAGGCCTGCGCACTGTTAGAGCCCCATTTACACAACCTCTCCGGCAATGCATCCGTTGCAATCGCTTTTGCCGGAATCGCCCCGTATGCTGGCAGGGAAACTGAAGCCATCAGCCTGCTGGAACAGCAACTACTCAACAACAAAGACCTCAGCAGGGACAACCACGCCCAGATACACTTCAGGCTGGGACAGTTCCACGATGCAATGCAGCAGTACAGTACTGCATTCGAACATTTCCGGCAGGGCAACGAACTCAGGTCTGCTGCGAGTCCCGCTGACGATTACAAAACAATGGTTGAAGAGATAGCCACATCCTTCAACAGGGATTATTTCCGGAATGCACCCCGACCGGGGCACTCGTCAAAGCTGCCCATATTCATTGTCGGAATGCCCCGTTCCGGCACCACGCTCGTTGAGCAAATCCTTGCTTCCCACCCGCAGGTTTATGGTGCCGGTGAACTCGACACACTACCATCCTTGTTAAATTCGATACCGGAACGGGTTGGAGCTGAGCATCTTTTTCCGGACGCTGTAAAAAAGTTGAAGTCGGCGGATATAGAAGCCTTGTCCGGCGAGTACATTGAACACGTAAAAGCTCTGGCACCGGAAGCCGCGCGCATTACCGATAAAATGCCGGCCAACTTCCAGAACCTGGGATTCATAAGATTGCTGTTTCCGAACGCACACATCATCCACTGCAGAAGAAACCCTCTGGATACCTGTCTTTCCTGTTATTTCCAGGACTTTGCCGGACACCTCGGCTATACCAGCAACCTGGAGTCCCTTGGTCAATATTACCTTCAATATGACCGCCTGATGAAATACTGGGAGGACGTGCTGGATATCAGCATGCTCAACGTGGATTATGAAGTGCTGGTTGGTAATTTCGAGGCGGAGTGCAAACGCATCATCGGGTTTTGCAAGCTCGAATGGGACCGATCCTGCCTGGAGTTTTATAAAAACGACAGGATCGTGGCAACCGCAAGCCTGAACCAGGTGAACAAGCCCCTTTACTCCAGCGCTGTCGGCCGCTGGAATAACTATGATGAGTATATCGCCCCCCTGAAGAAAATACTGTCTGATCTGGCCAGGCTACCGGCCCCCGATTAAATATGAGAAACTAAACGTGCCGTATCTTTGTCCCGCTGTTTCGTTAAATATCAAACAGAACCCTTCTTATGCCTGGTAACATCAGCAGTTTGCTTACCACGGGAAAGCTGGCGTGCCCCCGCTGCAAAACGCCCTTTGCCACAGGTGAAAACCCGCATTGCAGCTCCTGCAATATAGATTTCCCCGTTCTTGCTGGAATACCGCTGCTGGTGAACAACCCGGAAGAATATGTCGGCAGCTGGATACAGCAGTTCAGGAATTTCATTCTCCAGCAACAACACAGTATCCAGCATGAAAGCAATATGATCGCATCACCTGCAACTTACCCTCCGGTGAAGGAGCGCCTCAGCAATGTAATACGGGCAAAAACCGGAAATCTTCAGACTATTGCTGACCTCATGGCCCCCCTGCGTGACGCCGGGCCGGGCGTATCACCCAAAGAAAATATTACCGCGACAGGACAGTTTTCCGCGCCTCATTACCTGCTTCGCGACTGGGCATGGGACACTAATGAACCTGACCTGATGTGCGACAAGGTCAAGGAAATCCTCCCATCCGATTTATCAATGGAGTCCCTGCTAGTCATCGGCGCAGGTGGCTGCCGGGAATCCTACATCCTGCACGAGCACTACAACTGCCCGCTTACAGTCTCAACAGATATCGACCCTTTCAAGTTGCTTGCTGCGTCCCACATTATTTCAGGCGGCGAACTCAACCTGTACCAGATATTCCAGAATAATATCCGAAATGCGCATGATAACGTGAGTTACTGGAAACTGCGCGCACCCCACAGCCTGAATAACGGGTTCCACTACATGCTGTCGGACGCAAGACAGCTTCCCGTGGCGGATAACGCCTTTCACGTGGCATTTACACCTTTCATAATCGATGAGGTAGGTGAGGACCTCCGCGCATTCGCCCCCAGGATTCACCAGCTTGTACAGCCAGGGGGCTACTGGGTCAACTACGGGGTAATGACTTTCAGACCTGAAATTTCATATACCGGCGAGGAGGTTCTGGCTATCGTTGAAGACTCAGGCTTTCGGATTCTCACTCATGGCTACGACAAAAAATTTCACGTTGCTCCTCGTGAAAACTGCCTGCACCAAATGTTTGACTGCCTGTATTTTACGGCAGTCAAAGATTGAGGGATAGCACATTGCCGGCTTCAAAGGGGGCTTTCGAATCTGCGGTCAACCAGCACCGGGCCGGGAACCTTGATGCCGCAGAAAAAGGCTACCGGAGTATCCTGCAGCAACAACCTGACAATGTTGATGCGCTACATATGCTGGGAATGATTGCTTATCAACGCGGGCGGCATGACGCTGCCTTAAAACTGATAGCTGAGGCTCTGCGTTATAGCCCATCCAGCTCGGCTATTTACGTAAACCTGGGAAGTGTTTATGTCGCGAATGGACAACCCGACGCGGCAATATCAGCCCTCGACAAGGCCATAGCATTAAACCCGGCCACGGCCATGGCGTATAACTGCCTTGGCAATGCCTACCGAATGAAGGGACTTGAAAAGGAAACGATAGATGCTTACCGGAAAGCCATCGCAACCGACCCGGCATTTACGGATGCCTACGCAAATCTTGGTACCGTCTATTACAAAAATGACCGCCTCGATGAAGCGAAACAGTGTTTTCAAAAAACAGTTGAACTCAACCCTGAACACTCCTCCGCGATACATATGCTGGCATCATTGAATGGCAATACCACTGAAACTGCACCACTCGACCATGTCAGGCAACTGTTTGATGAATATTCGGGGAATTTTGACAAGCATCTGGTAGAGGAACTCGGTTACAGCATGCCGGAACTGATTCGAACCGAGATGGGCAGAATTGCCGGCCCGGATACGATATTCAGGAATGCCATCGATATTGGATGCGGTACAGGCCTGGCAGGCGCACAATTCAGGCCGGTAGCACAACGGCTGACCGGGGTTGATGCCTCTGTGCGCATGGTAGAAAAAGCAAAGGACAGAAATGTATATGATTCACTACACGCCGGTGATGCTATCGAATACCTTGAAAACAGCGGGGAGCACTATGACCTGTTTGTATGCGCGGATGTCTTCCCCTACATAGGGAATATATACCCGCTATTCAGGTCCGTGAAGAAGTACGCGGAGGCCGGCGCGTATTTCACATTCTCCACCGAAGCAGCAGAGGAATCGGGTTATGTGTTGCGCAAGACCGGTCGCTATGCACACTCGAGTAACTATATTAAAGAAGTGGCCGCAGATGCCGGTTTTTCAGTTTTAACGCTACGCAGAGAAAACCTGCGCCGGCAGAGAGGAAACTGGATCCCGGGAGATCTTGTGGTCCTCAGGTTATGAAACCGGATAACCGAAAAATCGCAAGCGCCATGGAACGTGCTGCCCGTCACTTCCAGACGGGAGCTTATGACCAAGCTTCCACGTTCTGCAAAAAAATCCTCGACTCAAATCCACGACACACAGGGGCACTGGGGCTGCTCGGTCTCGTGTCAGCTATACACGGGAAGCTCCCCGCTGCCATTGATCTGTTTCGCAGGGCTATTCGGATCGAACCTGAAAATACCGTCCTCAACAAAAACCTTGCCAGAGCCCTTGTTACTGAAGGACGTTATGAAGAAGGTCTGAAATATTATTCCAGGGTCGCCACTCTGCTACCTGAGAATAGTGAAGCATATTATGATATTGCTTGCACCTACCTGAAAATGGGGGACGCAGACAAGGCAGAATTACACTTCAATTGCGCACTCTCGATTAACCACAACAACGTCAATGCCCGTGTGAATCTGGGTGGACTGCTTAGAATGCAAGGACGGCACCCCGAGGCAATTAAACACTATGAACTCGCACTGAAAATGTCACCGACGTTGCGGGAAGCACTCACCGGTCTTGGCCTGGCTCTGCAGGAAACCGGGAACCTGGTAACCGCACGTAAAGTCCTGGATCGTGCTACCAACCTGTACCCGGAAGATGCTGACGCACACTTCAACAAAGCCCTGTGCCACCTGATAAACGCCGACTACGAGCGCGGCTGGACTGAATACGAGTGGCGCTGGAAACGTCCCGGTAAACAGCCACGTAATTTCAACCATCCGATATGGCGTGGCGAACCGTTAGGAAACAGAACGATTCTGATCTATGCGGAGCAGGGAATTGGCGATGAGATAATGTTTTCCTCCTGCCTTCCCGATATCCAGGCACAGGCAAGACACGTAATTATTGACTGCGAACCACGGCTTGCGCCTTTGTTTTCCCGCTCATTCCCGAGAGCAACCATCCATGGTCGCTACCAGAATACTACTGATACCCGCATAGACCATGGAGTGCGAATCGATATGCAATCCCCTGCCGGAAGTCTGCCGCTGTATCTGCGCAAAACAACCTCTGATTTTCCGAATACCGGAAGTTACCTGGTTGCTGACCCCCATACGCGAGCCGGCTGGGAGAAGCGGCTTAACATGCCCGGCAAGGGCCTTAAAATCGGCATCTCGTGGAAAGGTGGCGGAACCCCTCTGACTAATTCGACACGTTCTATCGAACTCAAGTGCTGGCATGAGATCCTCAAGCAAGAAAGGGTGCACTTCATCAACCTTCAGCACGGAGAGAGCCGGAGAGAAGCGGACGACATCAAGAACCAAACAGGAGTAACTATCCACAGTTTTCCTGAAATAGACCCACTTATAGAACTGGACAATTTTGCCGCCCTGATTTCGGCAATGGACCTGGTGATTTCCATCGACAACTCCACCGTTCATCTGGCGGGAGCACTGGGAGTTCCGGTATGGTTATTACTACCTGTGGTGCCGGACTGGCGATGGACCATGGCAGGAGACAGAACCCCATGGTATTCATCTGTCCGGATGTTCCGCAAGCAGCAGGGGCAGAAATGGGAAGACCTGTTGATAACCGTGTCAGAGGAACTGGCTGCGCTGCTACGCACCGCCCAATCTGTCAATGACTGACCCCCTGCAGAATGTCGAACAGCTGAAAAAACAGGCACTGGCATATGCCTTTCAGAACCAGCTTGATGAGGCAAAGGAGCTGTTAGCACAGCTAATTTCCCTGTGCCCGCGGGATCCTGAACCTTTTTCAATGCTGGCCATTATTCATGGCGGGCAAGGTGACTACGAAAAGTCCCTGGAACTGTCGCGCAAGGCCGTTTTTCTTGCCCCGAAGGACATAAATGCGCATATCAATACAGGTCATGCCCTGTCTTCGCTTGGCCGGCTTGAGGAGGCCATCGCCGGTTTCACACAGGCCCTTGCAATTTCGCCGGGCTACCCCGCCGCGCTACAGGGCATTGGTGATGCATGGCTTGGTCTTGAAAAACCCGATGTGGCCATCAACTACTACAGGCAAGCACTCAAAAAAGATCCGCATAATGCCTCGGCCCACAACAGCCTGGGGGTGGCCTGCCTCCAGCAGGATCGAACTGATGAAGCTATCAGGCACTTTAAAGCCGCCATCAGAATAGCCCCGGGCCATGAACTTTCTCATACCAATCTGGGAAACGCTCTGAAAAAGGCCGGCTTGCTCACGGAAGCCGCGGCAGCCTATCAGGCACTTTTACGGATAAGGCCCGACAATGTGACCGCCCACACCAACCTGGGAGGAATCTATCTTGACCTTGGAATACTGAAAACGGCAGAAGACTATTATAGAAGAAGCCTCTCGATCCAGCCCGAGTCTGCAGAAACTCATTATTCCCTGGGCTATGTACTTTCGATGCAGGGAGTCCTTGATGAGGCGAGCAGCCATTTCAAAGCCGCGCTTGAACTGGAACCGGACTATGAAAATGCGCTGGCGGGTCTGGCGGGCATCCTTCAGAAGCAGGGGGAGTTCAAACGCGCGTATGAGTTATTATCCCCGTTGGTGGAACGAGGCACCACCAATGTCACTGTTGCCTGGAACTTTTCCTCTCTCTGCGATCGTTTTGACCGCTGTGACGATGCCATTTTACTACTTGAAAAAATCCTGAAAAGGGATGATCTTCCACCTGCCAGGAAACGACTTCTCCACTTTTCCCTGGGACGTCTATACGACAAAAAGAGAAAATATGACAGGGCATTTTCTCATTACCAAAACGGCAACAAGCTGAAACCAGTCTCCTTTGACCCTCGGTCTATAATCAACGAAGTGGACCGTAATACCGGTTTTTTTACGCCACAACGACTTGCCTCACTACCCGTAGCGCAATCGCGCTCGAATGCCCCGGTATTCATCGTCGGCATGCCCCGCTCCGGAACAACACTGGTGGAGCAGATTCTTGCAAGCCACCCCTCTGTGTACGGCGCGGGGGAACTGGACAATATATTTGAAATCGCATCCAGTCTGCCAGAACGGCTGGGCTGTCAAGACTCTTACCCCGCCAGCCTGGTATCACTAACGCAAACAGGCATCGATGAAGTTTCACGTGAGTATTTAAAATATCTGCAAAATATAGGGGGTGCATCAGCAAGAGTAACTGACAAGATGCCCGCAAACTTTCTGTACCTTGGACTCATACAGTTGGCATTCCCCGGATCCCGTATTATTCACTGTATGCGCAACCCCCTGGATACCGGACTGTCGATATACTTCCAGGACTTCGTAGGGGCACACGAATATGCCTATGACCTGGGCAATATCGGCATCATGTACCGGGAATACCGACGCCTTATGGCGCACTGGAGATCCGTCCTGACGTTGCCGATGCTGGATATCGAATATGAAAGCCTGGTAACCGATATCGAACATCATAGTCGCAGGATTATTCATTTCTGTGGACTTGAGTGGGATAGCCGCTGCCTCGATTTTCACAAAACCAGACGGGACGTTACTACCGCCAGTGTGCGGCAAGTGCGAAAACCCGTCTATTCAAGTTCGATCGGACGATACAGGTACTATGAAAAGCACATGGGTTCACTAAAAACGGGGCTAGGAGGCGAAACCTGAACAGCCCTTTCTATTCAGGCTTCCTGCCTTTATCAATAGCAATCCCCCGCCTGTTCTGTATCCGCCCGTTACTGTCAACAACATCAGTATAAGGCTGAACAAATACGTTACTGCCACCCAGATCGAGCAGAATGCCGGTAGGCCACTGGGTGGCCGGAATATCTTTGGCAGGCTTTGAAAATCCCTGGGAGTCGCGCAACGCATCATAATGATCATCGCCTTGTTCATCGATCAATATTCCTACGCCATAGGGTTTCAGCCCTGCGCCCTGCGATTCGTGATGCGACCGGTAACTGTCATCTCCGGATCTGTCATAGAGAACACCCATCGCACGATCCATTCCCACACCCTGGCAGTGTTCGTAGCCAATGTATTTGTCATTTCCGCTCCAATCCCCCAGGAAACCAGCACCCACATGCAGGCTCTCGCCCTGACAGTGCTCGTAAGCCTCGTAGCGATCATTACCCGCACTGTCAATGAGCATCCCCAGGCCAAACCAGTAAGCCCCCCCCTGGGAAAATATATCAGCCTTATACGTGTCATCACCCGCATGATCGATCAACAATCCTATACCACCGGAAATGTCCGGCCTGAAACCAAAGCTGTAACCCTGGCACATGCTGAAGTAATGGACACCCTGATGGCGCCTCATCCTTGCCTCGAAGGCATCTGGAATCTTTCCACCACAGCTATATTCATCGTCGCCGCTGAAGTCCACAAGCAGTCCCACGCCGCCAGGGCCTCCAAAACCCTGTCCGGCCATATAGGATTTATAGTGATCATTTCCCTGCATATCGACAAAGGCTCCAACCCCATACTGCCCCACGCCCTGGGTAAGAAATCCGGCATCGTATACATCATCGCCTTTCTCATCCCAAAAAATACCCGCACCAAAAGACGCCGCACCCAGGCCATAATTGCTGCCGTGATAATAGTCGTTACCGCCCATATCCAACCATAACCCCATCCCGAATACACCACTACCAGGCCCCGGCATATCCTTCCAGCTCACTTTATCATTACCACCAAGATCAATTATCACAGACACATCACCCGGCCTTAGCGCTGATCCAACATCCACATAGGTATCGTCTCCACCAAGGTCTATCAGCAGAAGAAATTCGCCTTCATGCCTGTCACTCTGGTCACCGGCGATACGTATCAACCCCAGCGGAGTATCCCATTGCAGCGTGTCTGCAATGGGTCCAACCTTGGCGAGTTCCGGCAAGACGGATTCTATGACAGCAAAAAGCCGGAGCAGCGCCGACGCAAGTTCGGAAATATTCACCCTGGCACCGATCGAATAATAGGGTTTTTGGTCTATCAGAAACGCTTCTTTGTCCGTGCCGGTATAGGCAATCGACCGGGTCAGGTGAGCATTAATGGCTTCAAGATCAGCCGCGTCGGGTTGGCCACCGTACCTGTCCCAGGCCTGTCGGACTTTTACAATCTCCAGACTGATTGTCTGCAGCACGCGACCTAGCCGGGTATCGCTGCTCCATTCGGGAGGAATCTCCCGAATCTCTTCTCTTACCGGAGAGCTCTCGAACAAAGCCTCCCATGCAACATCCATATTTTTTGTACTGGCCCGATATGAATGCAGATTAATTTCCCCAATATCCAGCTGCTGCATAAGTTCAGCAAGGTATGCACTGCGCGCACCACTGAATTCGGTTTTCCTGAGCTCGTCACCAAGCTTGATAACACTGAGTGGGTTGGCCATAACATCGTCTACTTCAGGCAACCGGGCAAGAGTAGACACCGGGAAGGGGATTTTCGGCAGAGAAATACTTTCCGCATTCTGCCCGGTTTTTGTTAAAGCCTCCCCGACCTGCGATTCATAGTCTTCGCTTCCCTGTCGGCCCCTGTCACACGAAGTAATCACAAGCAGGGACAAAAGCACCAGCAAAAAATGTAATTTGTAGTTTAAAAACACGATGTATCACCCTCTATATCTGGCATGCCATCAGCCGAAGAGCATGCTGAGCTGGCTTCCCTTTATCAGGATGGGTTGTTTTCTTTCGTGAATATCCGGCGGCAAGCATATTACCGGCTCGTCAGGATCAAGTTTTCGCTCGCCCTGAACATACAGGCTTTTCCATTCATTCCACTTCTCCGTTGCGCACTCATGCAGGCGTCTGTCGTATGAGTGATAATCATACAACATACCCGAAAGCTCGCTATTTACAGACTTTATAGCCTTAACGGCACTTATCTGTGCGCGCACATAAGCAATAGCCGGCCAGCCATTCAGAGCAAGCACCCCCCTGATAACTTCACTGGAATTTTCGACAGTACCAATAATGGAAAAACAAGACGCAAGATTTTCTACTGCCAGCCCCCAGGTTTCCTCGGAACACACACCCGTCATGGCTCCCACTCCGGCAAGCATTCTTGTCTGGGGATTATCAATGATAATCCGCTCTTGCACCATCTGTTTTAACAGTGACGCATCTCCGTCCAGGAACCCTTTTTGATAATGATGATTAAAATTTGATATTTCCCTCGCAACCGGATCTCTTACAAGGGTAATGTAGTGACAGGGAACATCTATATTTGCATGAACTCCAAAAGGGAAGTGACCTGAAATATACAGGGGGGAATTTTCGCTCGTGATTTTCGCATGGAACACTTCATCCCATGCGCCGGTCCAGCCATCCCGCATAAGTACTGGCGGATTTACATCCCTGATAACATACCGCGTATACGATTTTCGGGTAAACTCTGCACAACAGGCCATTATAAAATGTAGCGTGGTCCCCCCACACTTGGGTATATGAAGGAATATTTCACATTTCTTGTCAATATCTGCTACGGGGCCATGTATATGGTATGGCACAGCAAGCGTAGCCTCATTGCCACTGAAAGTAAGGCCTGCATGTCTGCCGGTACTCATTCGGTATTATCAACCCACTTCGATTCTGTGAAAATTTAAAACAGAGTATGTCCGATAAGACTAAACCTATATTACTCCTGCAGAAAGCAATCGGGTACCACAGGAGCGGGAATTTTTCTCAGGCCTCGAAATTATACAGAAAGTTCCTGACGCAACACCCTGACAATGCGGACGCATTACATTTCCTTGGCATACTGGAAAGTCAGAATGGAAATTATGCCGAATCAGTCAAACTGATCTCAAGGGCTGTTCATCTGATGGAAAAGCACAGCGGCCAAAACCCGAATTACTGCAACGCGGCAAACAACCTGGGCAATGCACTCAAATACCAGGGCAAGCCGGATCTGGCGCTTTCATCCTATAAAAAAGCCCTGAAAGTTGAGCCACTCAATGTGGTAACCATAAATAGTACAGGAAATGCCCTAAAGGATCTCGGCAGGTTTGCCGAAGCTGAAACATACTTTCGTCAGGCTGTCAGGCTAAAGCCCGACTACGCCGATGCATACGCAAACCTCGGCAATTCACTCAGGGAACAGGGCCACCTTCCCGAGGCGGTCATCGCCTACCGTAAAGCGACCTCCCTGGACCCCGGGCATGCAGGCGCGCATAACAATCTGGCCATAGCCTTGTTATCAACGGGCGATTTCGAAAATGGCTGGAAAGAGTACGAGTGGCGCTGGCAAGCCAACCAGTGGAAACCGAGACCTTACCGCTTTCCCGTCTGGAACGGCGAATCACTGAATGGCAGGAATATTCTGGTGTACTCTGAACAAGGGATCGGCGATGAAATCATGTTTTCTTCATGTTACCCGGAGCTTTGCTCGATTGCGGGCAATGTAATTATCGAGTGTGACCCCCGCCTTGAGCCACTGTTCAGACGGTCGTTTGCTACTGCAATCTGCCGGGGTATCGATAGAGAGAATTCCGACACATCATGGCTGTCGGATGTTCCGGTCATAGACGTTCAGATTCCGGCGGGCAGCATTCCCCTGCACCTGAGACCGGGACTGGAGTCCTTCCCTCAACATCAGGGCTATCTGAGACCGGATCCTGAACAGGCCAGACGATGGAAAAGTCAATACGCTGAATTAGGCCGCGGCTACAAAGTAGGCATATCCTGGCGGGGAGGAACATGCGTAGCTGACAAAAAAGCCAGGTCGCTGGACCTGAAAAAATGGGCGGAAATCTTCCGCATACCTGACACACAGTTTATAAACCTGCAATACGGGGAATGTGGAGAAGAGATCAGCGCCATCAGGGAACAGCTTGGGGTGCACATACATGACTGGGATGACGCCGACCCACTATCCGACATGGACTCCTTTATCGCACAAATCAAATCCCTGGACCTGGTGATATCGGTAGATAATTCTACTGTGCACGCTGCAGGCAGTGTTGGAACCGAGGCATGGGCCATTCAGCGGTGACTGGCGCTGGCTCAGGGGTAGTGATACCAGCTACTGGTACCCCGGTATTCGTCATTTCTGGCAGTCCTCACCACAAGAATGGAAACCTGTTATCCAGGCCGTGAGCGCTGAACTGAAAAAACGCTCCTTTCTGACAAGAAACTGACCGAAACCCAAGGCAGCATGGAATCATACGACTTTCATTGCAAGATGATGGGGAGTCGCTACTAAATCATATGCCCTTCCCGCCAGGAAGTAACCTGCGTCGCAACCGGCAGTAAAGAATTTCGTAGGTCGTATATGCAAGCACGCCAAAATTTGGTCCGGAACGCCGTTCTTGCAGTGTATCGCCAGTATAGAGTTTGATTCTAACAGGCTCCAGGCCAAGACCGGAAAGATAATTGGACATTTCCTTGATCTTGTTGATGCGTCCTTCAAACTCCTCAAGGGTATGACCCGCGCCAACCGTGATCACCAGATCAGAGGCCGGTTGAAGCAGGGGAGCAATAGAAGCGAAGAACGCGGCTACGTCCGGAAACATCAAATGATCAATACGCAGGCCGGCGACCAGGTTGCGGGGCCGGAATGAGTGCCCGGTATTATTGATTTTTCCTCCAAGCTCCGCCAGGGCCTCGTTCAAGCCTTTGTTCATAGCATATAACCAGTCCCGATGGCTGCTATTAAGCATATCAAAGTGATTTTTGAACTGCGGCGCATTGTCAATAAGCGCGATATGCTGGGGCGCTTTCCATTGGGTGGAAAAAGCCAACCCACCGGCACCTGTTTCCCGGTATATTCTGGGCGTTGAATGTACGCCGTAAATTTCCCTATCAGCGTTACCACAAGCGAAAGATAACTGTCTTGCCGATGGCGTGGACAGAGTAACCAAACCAAGTAGTCGGAGGATTTGCATGGTACGCATAGCATCGGCAAATTGCAGGCGTTGGGTGCCCTGTAGCAGACTGGTTCCATCTTTCAGGAAGAGCTTTACAATATTGTCGCAAACGGCCCGCATACCGGCCTGGTTTAATGCTTCCGCGGGGATTGATACATCCTTGAATAACTCACAACACACCGCGATGTGTGCGAGATAAAAGATCTCTCTGAGTTCGGGACTGGCGTTGTTGACGCCGATAACCGGACTCCCGGCCGAAATTTGCATGAGCAAGCGTTTACTGGAAAGTTTGTGGAAACGACTTTTCAGGTATCTCGGATAATCCAGGAAGCTCCCCTCCAGCCGGGCAAATGCACCAGATTCGGCAATAGCGCCCAGACCCGCAGCATGGGCGCTGTACTCCTTGATTAATAACGCCTCCTTCTGGAGCGTGGCATTATCGGGGTTGCTTTCCAGTGACACCATAATAGTGGAGAACTAGTTTTTCAACGCCTCTATAAGAGGATCGATATGTTTCTCATAATTCCTCCAACGTTCAACGGAACTTGAATACATCGGCTCACTTACCTGCTGAAAACTCGCAGTCCCGACAAAGCGCTTTGTCTTGTGAAACTGCAGGCAATTATCGTCCCACTCCAGCTCACAAAAATCGATAAGCTTGCGACTGTATTTTTCCTGATCACTGACCAGCGCCTCATATTTAATTTCCAGGACCGGTATCCGCAGCACATTTAACCAGTGACGCATAACCCGCTGGTAACTCCTGTAAAAGATGCCCAGACTGGTTAAATCATAGGAGTACTGGTGACTTCTGGAAAAATCCTGGAAGTAACAGGAAAGGCACGTATCTATCGGGTTGCGTACGCAATGTATAACGCGCGCACCCGGAAACAGGCGATCTATAAGCCCGAGGTGCATAAAATTGCCTGGCATCTTGTCTATAACACGAACGGCATCCGGTGCTTTCTCATCGATATTGGCAAGATACTTATCCGCAAGAAAATCAACATTTTTCTGTGTCAATGATTTTACACATTGAGGGTATTGCCGTTCCATACCCAGCACCAGGTGCATCGAAGTTACCATCTGGATTATATCGGGCAACTCTCCAGCACCAAACACATTTGGGTGACTGGCCAGGATCTGCTCAACGAGACTGGTTCCGGAACGCGGCATACCGACGACAAATACCGGCTTTCCCGAACGGTTCCGTGCGCGCGACACATTTCCCAGGGTATTCCGACCATAAACTTTGAGTAATGAATCAATTTCCAATGCATGTCTTTCTCTATCAAAAGCTCTGTCACTTCCGAAAGATTCGTTCTTTAGTTCACCACCTTTCTGATAATGTTCGAACGCAGCATCGTATGATTTTATCGAATCGTAAAGCTTGCCGAGACTAAAGTGCAGGTTGCCACGACCGCAAACTGACAGGCTATTCTTCGCCAGAAGTTTTTCCATGCGGCTGATCGCTTCCTCCTCACGCCCCAGACGCCGACAGACGGTCGAGAACGCCAGCAGAATATTGATCTCTTCAGCATTCCCGTCCAGAAGAGGGGATAGCTGTTTCCAGGCCGCTTCGATCTCACCTGTATGCTCATAGATCAACGCCAGGAGGGCGCCAGCATCTACATTTTTGCTGTCTGCATCCAGCACCTTCCTGGTATACGAAAGTGCGAGGTCCGGCTTCTGGAGCGTAAGATACGCACTGGCAAGGCCCAGCAATGCCTTAGGGTATTCGGGCTGAATCTGTAACGCCCTGTTAAAGCACTTCACTGCTGCGCCCGGTATGCCCTGCTTGACAAGAACAAGACCCTGTCCAAGATAAGCACCGGCACTATCCGGCTTTAGTTCCGCCGCATGACAAAAATTATCCAGAGCGCCGGCATAATCGCCTTCTTTTTGCTGGCTAACAGCCAGGTTAAAGTAGGCTTCCGGGTAATCGGAATCCAGGTTTATTGCCTTGACGAAGTTTTCCACCGCTTCATCAAACAGCCCTGCTTCCTGCAAGCCCCCCCCCAGATAATTATATACAACGGCATCACTGGCATCGTATTCCAGGGCACTGCGGAAGCAGTCAATTGCTTCTTCAAGCTTTTCCTGGCGCCGCAACACTACGCCAAGATTCACATACACTTCCGAAAAATCATGCTTCAGTGCAATCACCTGGCGATAGCAAGATTCCGCGTCGCTATATTCTCCGATTTCCTGCAGGGCCATCCCAAGACTGGAAAGAATCAATGGCTGTTCCGGATTCAGTTGCAGGGATTGCCTGAAATGGAGAATTGCTTTTTTCCTTTTCCCCTGGGCCTTGAGTATTATTCCACTGTACCCGTGGGCACCGGCGTGCCCGGCATCGATCTGGATGACGCTTTCGTAACAGGCAAGCGCCTGTTCCAGCCGTCCTTGATCCTGCTGCACATTACCACGAATATAATGCGCTTCTACCGAAGCCGGATCCAGGGAAATCACTTTATCAATCGCAGCTTCAGCATCCTGATATTGCTCCAGCTGCAGATGGAGCTTGCCCAGCATAAGCCAGGCATTCACCTGCCCGGGACCCTGCCTGACTACCTCTCTGTAGGTTGTTATCGCGTCTTCCGTTTTCTCCAGATTGATCTGGGCATTTGCGAGATTCATGTAGGCAACGATATTTCCCGGCTGCCTGTCAGTTACTTTTCTGCAGCATTTTTCTGCTTCCTTATAGTTTTTGAGTATGCCGTGGACAGCCCCCAGCGTCATCCATGCCTCAATATAATCTTCGTCAATTGCGGTTGCCTGCTCCAGGTGCGACAGAGCAGCCTGTAGATTCCCCCTTTTTCTGTACAAATCCGCAAGACTGAAGTGGGCTTCTGAAAAGTCAGGTTCGATTGAAATTGTTCTCTTCAGGGCATCAATTCCCTCATCGGTATTGCCAAGCTCCCCATTGACTACGCCAAGCAGCATCCAGGCATCTGCATCATTTCCCTGGCAGTCGCATATTTGCCTGCATATTGCTTTAGCATCTTTTAAGCTGCCCTCTTCAATCAGTGCGAGCGCCTTGTCAGTGAGTTCTCCGATATCTTCTTGCATTCTCTTGGTTCCGCCAATCCCGATGCTGTAAATATAAGGAATATTGCCTTATCCGAACAGCTTGTGCCACCATGATGTGGTGTTTATGCAACTTGACCGAAGCAAGCCCTTTTGCTTCAATATTGGCCGCCGGAAGGCAATAAACCATAAAACATTAAAATTATTGACAATCAGGGGCTTGCATGTCTAAAGCATTAAAATTTCTGGGCACGATACTGTCGCTGGCGGCCTTGTTTCCAGGCCACACCGCAATGGCAGAGGAAAGTGCTGACAACGCCATCAGCGCCTACGAAATACAACCCGGCGACCAGTTAGGCATTTCCGTATGGAAGGAAGAGGACATGTCCCAGGCGGTTATTGTACG
>DRJH01000357.1 GCA_011052285.1 Gammaproteobacteria bacterium | reverse complement strand
GGAGGAAGTGGAGGAAGTGGAGGAGACGGTGGAAGTAGCGGAGGCGGAGGGGGGGACAGTGGGGGTGATCATGGTGAGCTTTCTGATGAGCAAGCACATCAAGCGGAAACTTTGGGTGTTGGATCATTAGGTGATGCTGAAACTTCTGGCATTAGCCCGGTTGGTGTTTCACAGGAGGCTGAATCAGGTAGTACTGCTTCGAATAAATCAGGTCGTGGACAATCAGCAATAACAGTTCACGTTCGCCGCAGCAGTCGCTTCAGCAGTAATGGGTTGGCTAATCCGGCGGGGGATGGTCGTACGATTGATTTAATTGTGGAACTCCCCGCAGGCACTCGTGAATTGAGTGCAGAAGAAGAGCGTAGTTTACTGCAAAGACGCTGGCAAGGAGCTGTGCAATGACAGTGATATTCCAGCCTTCACATCACAAATATAAAGGCAAGGGCTTATTGCGGTTATTGATGCTTTTGATGGCGTCTTTGGTTCTGCATGCCTGTAGTATGATTAAGCCTTCTTCTCAAGATATCGATCAAGTGTTCAGTTCTTTGACAGCCCAGGATCTGGTGTTGGCCAGGTCGGCTGTCCAGCAGGCTTTGGAGGGCTCTTTGCGTGGTCAGGAAAGCCGGTGGAGTAATACCGATACCGGCCATAATGGATCGGTTATTCCAGAAAAAACATTCCTTACTCGCGACGGTAGAGTGTGTCGAACATTTCGACACCAGGTAATAGTCGATACGAACTCCGCATCCTATCAGGATCTTGCTTGTCGTAGCCCCCGAGGCCGCTGGCTATTATTGAGCAAGTCCGAACACGGCTAGGAGGCTGTCCGAGAACCAGGTCCTTTGTCCACGCGTATTGTTGAACGTGACTCTGTCAGCATTGAGCGTAAATACGCTCGCACGCACGACCATCTGGATTGATCCAGATGGTCGTATGACGACGGCTATGCTGTTGTTACGGGTAGCGAGCGTCTGTCCGAGAACAGAAAACCTACTGCGGAAAGGCTGGTTTTAGTCAGATTTCCTTCTGTATCGCTACATGTTCGATGAACATTCACAACATCACGAGGCGTTGCACCGACACTACTCCCTTCGGCAATAAACACCGTCGGATGGTGAAAGCACCGTGAATGGCACAAGTATCGGTTTTACAGGAGTAATAAATCGCTTGATTCCTGTTTTCGGATAGCCTCCAAGATTAATCACGAATCAAGAAGTCATCTTTGTTGGCACCAGCCTCCAGTTTGGCCCGAATCCAACGAGGCAATTGCCCGCGTCCTGTCCATGTTTCTTCAATATTTTCAGGATTACGGTACTTTGGTGCAACTTTTCTTGTGGTGGTCTTAATAGCCGATTTCTTGCGCCCCCGTTTTTTTCCAGAGGGCTTGTCTTGTGAAAAACCCCTCAAAAGCTCTTCAACAGAAATCCCCTGTGCACGGGCAATGCTTTTGGCATCATCACGGAGTTGCTTAACACGGGCAGCTTCTTTCTTGCGAATGGTAGTTTGAATCCGGGTTGCCAGTGAATTAAGCTCACTGAGGTCCAGTTCTTCTAGGTTTGTGGTGGTTACATCGATTTGATTCATTCGGAATCTCCATGGTTATTGATACTTCTATGAGTGTATATGTGATCATAGTTCAAGATGACACACAGAACTACAGAATAGACAGTTATTGTAGTGGGTTAGTATTTGTTGAAAATCCTGAAGGTATTCTCGATGCCTCACACTACTGTACTGACATGCCATATAATTGTAGCATAGAATATCAAGAATATAATTATTGCGATAACAGTTTTCGCCAGAAGCAGATTGAGTGATAGTTGTCTCATTCCAAAAATATCTCCCAATCGACTCGATTGCTGCATTAGTGGAAGCCTCTATTATTACGAAGCCCATGTTGTTTTGTAACTATTCAGCGCATTCATCTTTTGTCCCATTACGGCGTGTGTTCGTACTCGAATGCTCACATAGGACCTATATGCTCACATTCTCCGTGCGAAAATGCCTTGTACTGAACCAAAATCTAAATACGCTGAATCGTTACGTTGTTTTTTTGAATTATATAAAGGATATTACTGAAAGCAAGTGATATATCATCTTGCCTGTGCAGGAGTGGTGACTGGTTTCTGGTGTGTTTCAATTTGTTGTAGACAGCAGATTTGCAGTAAAAGTACCAATAAATACTTTATACCTTATCTGGAATCAAGTGTTCCCAAATAAAACCGGCCTGTTGTGAATAGTGTGGCTCCACTTCCAGTTTTGTATCGAAGGAGCTGCTGTTGAAATATCAGCAATTCTTACTGGCAGAGGATCTGCTCGCTGTTTTCTCATTTTGAAGTTACCGATGGTTTTAGTAGATTTCAAGTCACTTGGCAACGGCAAGCAAAACCATCTTCTAGTAGAAATCACTGCTACAATACATGTTTTCTTGAATACCATGCCATGTCTGGCTAGAATAAGTGTTAGGGATATCGGAAGGTGCTATTATCCGGGTGGTACAGAGGTAAGGCTGAAACATGCAAATTGACAAAACTTTGGGGAAAACGATTGGGTTACTGAATTCTGATCAGTCCAATCGGGCTGTTCAAGCGGTGGTGGAAACTGCGAATGAGGTACGCCATCACCCGGTCGATATTGGCCGGCGACAGCGTGCAAAGGATCGTGGCGATAAGGAGCGGCGTAGTCGTGCCGAGGATCGAAGGATGCAAAGGCAGCGTAAAATAGATCGTCCGGTATTGTTGAATACAAGAAGCCGTCATGACCGTCGGCGGCAATTGCGAAGAACCACACTCAGCAATACGGGAGCGAATAATAAGGAAGGTGCTGTTGCTAGCGAAGAAGTTAAGATGCCATCCGCACGAGGAATAGACACCAAGGCTTGATACAGGACCTATGGCCTATTTGCGCCCGGTTTGTTATTGGGTATTGCTGCTTATGCTTCAAGATGGTCCATCAAATTTTCACGCCCACACATTGCACCACCCACTAACAATAAAGTCACGCAACAAACCGAATGTGAAACGTAACTATTCAGCGTGTTCATCATTTTGTCCCATTACGGCGTGTGTTCGTACTCGAATGCTCACATTCTCCGTGCGAAAATGCCTTGTACTGAACCAAAATCTAAATACGCTGAATCGTTACTGTGAAACACCCATTTCATTTTTTTCTCCAACCTGCTCGCAATCTGGTAAAGTGAACGCCGAAGCATGAATTTTTTTCATTGGATACAAAATCACAAAGCCGGACTTTCGGATTGACCATGGTGCCTATCAATTTATCAGAGCTCTATAGGCAACATCATGCCGCGGCACAATTGCGGTCCTGGCTTGGTGAAGATCGCGTGATTGAGTTTTTTCAGTCATTGCAAGAAGCAACACCAGGTGGACTCGTTTTTGCAGCGAGTACAGCACAGGTGGAGCAAACGGCAATCACTAAGCCCTCGGTTGTTGTAACCAATGAGCAACTCAGCACCGCGATTGATTTGCAGTGTAGCTCAGTGTTAATCGCTGATAACGTTTCTTTAGCTCACGCTATTTTACGGCAACATTATTATGATCGAGATGTTAGGGACCCCTGCGAATGGGGGCGTATTCACCCTTCTGCGGTTATTCATGGCAGTACATTTGTGCCAGAGGATGTTTTGATTGGCCCGAATTCTGTAATTGGTCAAGGTGTGCAAATTGGTCGACGTTGTGTGGTAATGGCTGGTGCAATTGTTGAGTCCGGCGCCATATTGGGGGATGATTGTATTCTGCATCCACACGTTGTATTAGGCTATGACTGTGTATTGGGCAAACGGGTAATTATAAAATCCGGTACCATTATCGGAGCTGAGGGTTACGGTTTTGCCGAGGATGACCAGGGTCGGAATCATCGTATACCGCAAACGGGCAAGGTAGTACTCGGTGATGATGTCGTCATCGGTGCTAACTGTACGATCGACAGGGCTACCTATGCACAAACACACATCGGCAATGGCTGCAAACTGGATGCGCATTGTCATATTGGCCATAATGTCAGTCTCGGTGAAGACTGTGTATTGGTAGCTCAGTCGGGGATTGCAGGGTCTTGCGTAATTGGGGACCGTGTGCGTTGCAGCGGTCAGACCGGAATACTGGATCACAAGCAGATCGTTTCTGATACTTTGTTGGTAATGCGTTGCGGCGTAACCGAAGACATTAGTGAGCCGGGTATATACGCGGGTACGCCAGCACAGCCGTTCAAGGAATATAAACGCAATGTAGCGGCGGGTCGACGCTTGGCGAAAATGCGACAAGAGCTCAGAGCACTACAAAGAAGAATCAATAAATTCCTACCGGAGGACTCCACCTGATATTGCCAGCACCTGTTCGAAAACAGTGTGACCGCTGTAAAAATGGATTGATCAAACCACCCCTCCCTACGTTGTTACGTACCAATGGGTATACGCCTCACCATGAAAAGACCTGGACCCCGAGTTCTCTTCACTACAATTCCTGTGTTTCAGCTCCGATGAGCGATGCATGAGCTTTTCTCAACGACTGTTGACTATGCTGGCGATGATCGCTGTACGTTTGATATACGGCACCTGCCGGGTGGTCTGGCTGTGGGATGATGAACTACAGAAGATGTACGGTTTGGGTAGTAGCTGGATATTCAGTACCTGGCATAGCAATGCTTTGACTGGCGTATGGGTGGCTCGCAATAGAAAACTCGGCATGTTGGTCAGTGCCAGCGGTGATGGGGATATGCTGGCTGCCGTTATCAAATATTTTGGTAATTGTCCGATTCGTGGGTCGAGCTCGCGAGGTGGTGCGAGTGGGTTACGCCAGGTAGTGCGCTTTTTACACCATGACCCTGTAGTGTTTACACCTGACGGGCCAAGAGGACCATTGCATCAGGTGCAACCCGGTGTGATTGGAGCTGCCCGACTTTCAGGGGTGCCAATAATTCCGGTACACTTTGAGGCTAATCGGCATTGGACTTTTACTAAAGCCTGGGACCAGCAGAAAATAGCCAAGCCATTCTCGACCATCTTTGTTGGTATCGGCGACCCCATAGTTATACCCGAGCAGGTGGATACTCAAACCCTGGAAGCATATCGAGACCAACTGCAAGGGGCGATGTTGCGACTGGCACAAAAGACTCGAGCCGTAGTGGATCTAAGCACATCCAGAGCCGTCTCTAAAGCCCGGTAAGCTCAGCCTCATGGGACTATCCGAGACAAGGGCAGACCGGGTTGTTGCTCCTGCAAAATCGAGCCAACGTCTGCTTGTCCGCAGTAGGTTCCCTATTTTCGGATAGGCAGCTGACCACCTCTGCGGAACAGAAATTAGGTAATTATGTCGTCGGGTTGTCGAGCTGATGATCCATTTCCAGGGCCGGTTGCGCGACGCAAGGTTTGCCGACGACCTTCGCCGGAACACCGGTTGCAGTACAATGCGGGGGGATGTCGGTTAGTACAACACTGCCTGAGCCAATTTTTGCGCCATCGCCAATTCGGACATCTCCGAGTACTTTAGCCCCAGCACCAATCAAAACGCCGCTCCCCACCGTGGGATGACGTTGACCGGATTGTTTGCCGGTACCACCCAGGGTAACTTCATGCAGCATGGAAACATTGTTGCCTACGATTGCTGTTTCGCCAACCACCAGGCCGGTTGCGTGGTCGACCATGATACCAATGCCTATTCTGGCAGCGGGGTGAATATCGACACTAAGTGCCTCACTAACACGGCTTTGTAAAAATAGCGCGAGACTACGTCGGCTGTGCTGCCATAACCAGTGGCCAACACGATAGGATTGCACCGCGTTATAGCCTTTAAAATACAGCAATGGGGTGAGAAAACGATGACAGGCCGGATCTCGTTCCCGAACAGCACACAGATCGGCTCGCATAGCAACTCGTATGCCTTGGTCGTCAGAGAGTGCCTCATCAAAAAGCTCACGCAGCAAAATAGCGGGTAACGTTTGAGAGTCGAGTTTCGTGGCCAGATTAAAACTTAGTGCTTGTTCGAGACTATTGTGCTTGAGGATGGCGGCGTGCATAAAGCTGGCCAGTAGTGGCTCAGAGCGCACCTCTTGCTCCGCTTCGTTACGGATTGTCTGCCATATCTGTCCATCTGTCTGCTGTTGGTAATTTGTTTCCGGCATCGTTGTACACTTGATTTGTGACCGTACTGGTCTATCCTGATGGTTCGACTAATGCCATTGTATACATTCGCCCTTGTGGATGGAAGAAAATCCTCTTTGGGTTGAAGTTTGTCAGCATATGTTAACAAGAATTCATTACTACACACAATGACCATGTTTGAGCAAGAAGCATCAGCTTCTATTCAGGCGATATGCCCTGGGGTTAGGGACATCCGTAACCGTGTGTCCGAGAGGGCCGATATATTGATTCGACAATGGCAGGAAATTGAAGATGCCTTGAAGATTCTCTCTTGTGATTTGGATGTAGCGAACAGTGAACAGACAGAACAGCTGCAAGTAAAACTGCAGGCTGTCATGCAGCACTTTCTGACCATGGAAGGTCATTTGCAAAATCAGTGCAGAGCTATCGTTTCGGCAGCTTCAAAAAAACCTTTGAGTTGTCCATATCGATCAGGCGAGGACGGCAGCCGGGAGATGGCAACCCAGGTCATGACCCACGTTCTTGTGTGGACGGATTTTTTGCGTGCCCTGGCATTTGAGAGCGGTTCGGTGCAACGTTATGGTTCGACTCTGTCGCTCGTGCTTCTGCAAATTCAGTCAGCAGACGGGGAAGTGGGTAAAGATCACAAACGGCCTCATGGGGATGAGACAACAGAATTTATCACCGCCTTGCTGCCAGTGATGCGGCGATGCGATATTATCGGTCGGCTTAATGATGATTGCTTTGTGTTGTTGTTCCCGCACACGACTTCGCAGCAAACAGCGATAGCGATCAGTCGTTTCGAACAATTAGCACAGTTCACCTCGGGGAACAAAACTCACGATGCCAGTAGTTCGGCCGGAGTTGCCTCCGTGATCAACTATCACTTTTCATCAACGGAATATCGGCCTGAAGAAACTCCTGTCAATACACTTAAACGCCTGATCATCCAAACCTCCTCAGAGCCAACATCAGATTGCAAGGCCAGATTGCTTGCTCCTGATACCGTCTAGGAGCCACAAACCGGCCGGCTCCTGTTCTCGGACAGCCTCCTGGGAGACTATCCAAGTACTGATCGATAGATTTCTTGACATTGTGCGTCCGCTTCCTGCAGCACTTCTTTGAGATTAATTTGGTCGGAAAGTCCCAGCTCTTTGCTGAGCTCATCGGGTGGGGATTGTTTGCAATGCACGAGTTGGTGTGCATGGTAAAGTAGAGTAGCATCATCCGGGTGGTTTTTCGCCAGTTGGGGTTGATGGTGAGTGGCCACCATTTCCTGCAGGTAGTCGGGCAGTTTCCAGTAGTTGATTAATTCCGCACCGACTCTGGCGTGATCGAAGCCGAGAATTTTGGTCTCTATTTCACGTTGTGGTCGTTGTTGTCTCTCGGCTTCGACAAGAATTTTTTTCGCTACTTCCGGCAGGCGTATGTAGGTGACCAGACTGCCAATATCCAGTAACAAACCGGCAGTGAATAGAGTGCTTCTGGATTTTTGGTGGTTGCTGGCACCCAAAATTCTTGCCAGTACGCCACAGCGAATACTGTCTTGCCAAAACTTCTGCATATTGATCAAGTGATCGGGCAAGTGGCTAAAAACCTTTGTCACACTGACCGCCAGGATCATGGAATGCAGCTCTTGTAAACCAACAACAGTGATAGCACGCGGTATTTGTGTGATCTGGGCTGAAAAACTGTAATAAACACTATTGGCGATACGAAGCAGACGCAGTGCTAACGCGGGGTCAGATTCGATAATATTTGAAAAATCTACTGCAGAGGCGGTTGGGTCCTGTAATTTCTCTGAAAAACGTTGGTAAATATCAGGCAATGAAGGTAAGGCCTTGCCTTTTCGGACCAGATCAATGGGATGTATTTTCATCGGTAGTTATTATTCAATCCAGAGGGTGGTGAGTTGTCTTGCATAGTGCGATCAATGGTCTAGAATCACGGCTCTGGCAGGTCTATGCAGTACTATTAAAGAAGCAAGATATATAGTTGTTTCAATTGCATGGGGAAAACTTTTGAACTAAACTGTAACATCGTGCATCGTGCATCAGTGTGGCTATGATCATCGTCTAGGATGCAATCGTCAAGTTTCACCATTTTAAAGTAGCGCAGGCTATTTTAAAATGAGTTTGGGGAAATGATTCTAGTATTACATAACAACTATAGCATATCTGATTTTAATGTTAAGTTAATTTTATGGATGGTCTTCTCTGGAAGAGAAGGTAGAAACGGTGAGCCGAGTGTATTGTGAGTTTGCCGGGACAAGCTGGGAGCGGGCATTATGCTGAATAAACTCTCGTATGTAGTACCGCCATTGTCTGAATACGTTGGCAGGGCACGGATATTGATAGCCGATGAACGGCACCGAGAACGTAATAGTTTGTATTCCATCCTTCAGGATGCAGGTTGTAGTCAGCTGTTTCTGGCGGATAACGAGTCCGAAATACTCAAGTATTTGAGAAAGGGCTATCGTATTCCTGAGCAGCAGATGGATTTGCTGGTGTTGTCGTCCACAATGCCGAAAATGGATGTGATGCGACTATGTGGCCAGCTTTCCACCAGTGAGCTTCGTACCATTCCAATCGTGGTTCTTACGACTCGTAGTGAAACTCCCCCCAACCTGGAGGTTGATTCCTTCCAACAGGCTGGCGCACTGGACGTTTTCAGTCATCCGTTGCGGGATATCGAGGTGATCCCTCGCATCAATCTGGTCGTTCGTATAGGATATCAAGTCAAAAAAAGTGTCCAGGTTGAACAGGATCTCAGAGACAAGTTGGCACAACAACGTCAGATTACGTTACGAAGAGACCAGGCACTCAATTATGACAGCCTGACGCAACTTGCCAGTCGTCAGTATTTCACTAGTGAATTAAAACGGTTTCTCGGTGCTTCCAGAAATCTTTATCGTACCGGCGCCTTTTTGTATCTGGATATCAATAATTTCAAAGTTACGAATGATATCTGGGGCTATGAGAAAGGTAACGAGGTATTGCAAAAGGTGGCCACAACCCTGGTTCGACGGCTCGATGAAAAACACCTCATAGCACGACTTGGTTCAGATGAGTTTGCGGTTCTGCTCAAAGAGGTGAACCACGAGACGGCGCTAGCGGTATCCGGGGACCTTTCCAGTGCTGTGGAACGAATGGTGATTGGTGAAAGTCCTTCTCAGATCACGACGTCGGTCTGTATTGGTATTGTCGATATCCATCCAACAATGACAGCTACCAAGGTAAATGAAGTCATTACCTGTGCGCACCAAGCCTGTCGGATTGCCAAGTCGCGTGGTGGTGATCATATCTATCGCTACGATGCTGAAGATCCTGAGCTAAAGAGAATGCGCGAGGTTGTACAGGCGGTTTCAGTGGTTCGTCAGGGTTTGCGAGAAAACTGGTTCAGGCTTTTTTTGCAGCCGATTATGCGGGCTGCTGATCAAACGTTAGCACATTTCGAGGTTTTACTTCGTCTCATGGATGATCAGGGCCGTAGTTACTCACCAGGATTATTTATCCCCGCTGCTGAGCAAGCCGGTCTTATTGCCCAGGTTGATTACTGGGTGGTTGAACATTCTTTTGATCTATTGGAACAATTGTCGGTTTTCGATGATGACATCGGTATTAGCATCAATCTGTCTGCTGTCGGTATGCAGGAAGAAGATATCTACAGCTTGATTGAGGATAGGCTATCCCGCACTTTGATTGATCCACAGCGTGTGACTTTTGAACTTACCGAGACTGCGGCGATTCGGGATGTAAGAAAGATCAAGGATACCATTGTTCGACTGCGTGGACTTGGCTGTCGATTTGCGCTGGATGATTTCGGTTCAGGATATTGTTCTTTTGATTATGTCAAGAACTTCCCTGTGGATTACTTAAAAATAGATGGGATATTTATTCGTAATATCATTGATGATCATCTTGATCAGATCACGGTGCAAGCGATGGTCAAGATTGCGCACAGCCTCGGTAAAAAGGTGATTGCCGAATTTGTCGAAACGGAAGAAATTATCGATTGCCTTAGGGAAATGCAGGTGGATTTCCTGCAAGGCTACTGCCTGGGCAAGCCTGAACCAGCGGAGAGGATACTGCAGCAGTTATCAGGTCAACACAAGCCACCAGCGGCCAGGTTCGAGCCGCTACATAGTATCAGTTAAGGAGTCCCCGGCCAGATCTTCTTGAGGTGGGCGAGTCTTCACATCTGCAGCGCTGAATAGCTGCCCTCCAAATTCTTTCTGATATTTGTTTTCTAGTACCCGGGCAATTTTTTGATAGTCTGCGGCGTCAATTTTCAAATCCTGTATCTGTTGGATTATCTGTATCGATCCATGGTCATTTCTGTCATTTGATTTAGGGTTGCAGGCAAGTCGTATCGGGTGTAGTACTACCGGGCGAGGACCGGGCGTAAAGTCATGGTTTAGATACCTGCTGATGCTGTGAATCGTCGACTGATGCTGAAAATGGGCAACAATCTGTGTTGCCAGCGCATAGGTTGCTTTGCCTGTGACAGAATATGGTCGGGTAATAATATAGGGTTGTTGACGCATGATGGAGTGTTGGACGTAATCATCCGAGGCAATGTTGCCAAACGCTGTAACCTCAATGTCCAGAAATCGTTTCACGGCACGTGCAAAGCGTTGGAAGATTTCTTTGCCGTCATTATTGTTTACCCGATTGACCAATACTCCGGGATGAATGCTGTGTCTTGATTTGAGCACCCGGAGCAGGGCAAAAGCATCAGTCAGGGAAGTGGGTTCTGGTGAAATAACGATAATCGGACAATCTGCGGCATGTACAAATTGCTGAACACTCCGGTCAATACCAGCGGCAGTGTCAATAACAAGATAGTCAAAAAATTTCTCTATAGCGCGTAAATTGGCCAGTAGGCGTTGTCTTTTATGGCCGCTGAGTTGGGCGAGGTTGGCCACTCCGGATGCAGCAGGAATGACGTAGAGCCCTCTGGGGCCTCGATAGAGGATTTGTCGTATGCTTTTCTCTCCACTTAATAGGTGTTGCAAAGTAAACTTGGGATACTGCCCGAGCAGAATATTGACATTTGCCAGGCCGGTATCCGCATCGAACAGACAAACTCTATGACCACGGGTGGCTAGAGCGATACCCAAATTGACCGCAATGGTGGTTTTACCGACCCCACCCTTGCCACTGGTCAAGGCAATAACACGAGCCATTGCTGTGGAAGTTTTGAGAGTGCGGATGGTGTTAAGCCCCCGGTAACTTTGGTAGTACTCTATAATATCGGTTTCTATCGCTGTCAGGATAGCAGAACCTCCCGCTAACCGGGGAAAAAGGACCGACTGGTGGCTGGTTTCGGAGTGACTTTTGCTCAAGGGACTTCGAAACGAGGAAATAAGTGCCCGATCTACGGTCAGCGCAAGCTGCTGCATGGTATTGTTATGGCTCCGCATCCGGTCGTCAAGTTTCTTTCTTTGGGGCTGCCAGCAGTGCACTCTAGGAGCCTGTCTGAGAACTGAGAACCTACTGTGGAAAAGCCGTCTTTGGTCAGATTTTCTCCTGTGTCGCTACTTGCAACCGGTATTCGCCTCACCACGACCACCATGGATGGCGGAAGTGCCAGCTATGTAGGATAATGAATCGTGCGGCCCTATTCTCGGACAGCCTCCCAGTCTTGTCCAGGTGCTTGAGCAAATTCAGTAGTCCACATTTTTAGTAGTATCTAAGGTTTTGCATTCAAGAAAAATTCGTACCGTACAGTCAGCGCAGATTGACCTATCGAGTTTCTGGAAGATCGCATGCACACCGGCTGTTTTTCCCTGGAATATATGTCTTGGATCGATGCCATCTAGGTTGTTTGACTCCTCCAGGGAATCCCATAAGCCTTTCTTTACATTGATAAGATACAGGGCACCACCTTTGGAACGGCGTTTCTCTGCCTCATTTTTTAACGCATCTGCAGCAGCCAGGTCGGCAAAGCCGATACCTTGAGCCACGATGGCGAGGTGTTTTTGTTCTGGTCGATTTTTTTCATATCGGGCAAATTCTTCGGTAAGAAAAGGCACAGACCCAAAAAACAAAGACCCATCAATACGAACGATATGCAATTGTGGGCATTCCTCCAAGCGACCGCCGCCGTCCGAAAACTTGCGGTTTGGCAGGGTTGGGTCTGGCACACGTGTCAGTGTTCTGGGACGTGAAACACGCATCAGGTAGAGAATCAGAGAAAGCAGAATGCCTGCCAAAATGGAAAATTCCAGGTCGAGGAATAACGCACCAAAAAAAGTCAGAAAGAAGATCGCACGTTCTGAGTTGTTGGATTGTACGATATGTCTGATGGCAGCAAAGTCAATTAAACCCCAGGCCACGATGAACAGGATCCCGGCCATGGCTGCATTGGGCAAATAGGCAACCAGGGGGGCGATCGCCAGGACAATGAATATCTCCATGAAGCCCGCGATCATTGCACTCATCGGTGTCTTGGCTCCAGCTTGATAGTTGAGGCTGGTACGATTAAATGAACCTGTCGCGACATAGGCTGAAAAGAAACTGCCAGCGATATTGGACAGGCCTTGACCGATGAATTCCTGGTTACCATCGATCATCTGTCCACTGCGTATACCAATAGCCCGGCCAATCGATACAGCTTCGGTCAAGGCAAAAAGCGTCATCGCTACCGCTGCCGGAGCCAGCTGTTTGATCGTATCCAACGAGAGGTTGGGGGCCGAGAAGGGGGGTAGTGTTTGAGGAATCGCGCCGACCATGGCGATTTGGGTGACCTCCCCTCCAAAAACGTAATTCAATAACAGGCTGATGATGGTGCCGAACAGGAGGGCGACAATCAGGTGGGGAACCCGTGGCCAGTATCGTTTGCTTAACAGGCCGGAGAGCAGGGTTGCCATGGCCACAGCTAACACAAAACTATTAATATTTGGTAACTGCTGCCAAAAGTGGGTCACGGTACTGATGAGGTGACCACCACGAGGGATGGGAACACCGAAGAAGTTTTTTAGTTGTTTGCTGGCGATGAGTATGGCGGCACCTGTGGTAAAACCAACCACCACTGAGTGAGAGATGAAGTTGACGATCGTCCCCATCCGGGTAAGTCCCAAGGTTAATTCGATCACTCCAACCATGAAGGTTAGTGTCAATGCCAAAGCAACATATTCCGGGCTTAACGGTTCGGCAAAGGCACTCAGTGAGGTAAGTAGCACAATGGAGGCGGCAGTAGTAGGCCCTGACATCAGGTGCCATGATGACCCAAAAAATGCCGCAATTATGGGCGGTATCATGCCGGCATACAGCCCATATTGAGGCGGCATGCCCGCTATGGATGCAAAGGCAACTGCCTGCGGGATGACGACAATTGCGACCGTCAGGCCAGAGATGAGGTCGCCGCGAATGGTGGTTTTGGTAACTTTGTCTTTCCATCTGAAAATAGGCAAAAACCGTGATATCCATACTGTGTGCTTTCTTTCAGACATCCTTTTTTATCTCCGAAAAATGTAATCTTAATGTGGGCAGGCTCACTGCCCAGGCAATCCAAACAGTGGTGCCGATCATGATATGTGAGTAGTTGCGTGATGTGTGTGACCAATATCTGTTCCAATACTTACTTTGGCGATAGTTCGGGAACAGGCGTCATTGTGAGGGGAGGTCGTCTTGAGGCAGAATTTCCCATGGTACGGTGAATGCTCATTGTATAACGATGCAGAGGATGAGGGTTAAAGTCAGCTTTTTCTCAGCAGAATTGCTGTCTCTAGGTAGCCCACCGAGTGTGCCGGAGGAAAGGCAGAGACAAGATAGTTTCTTGCATTATGAAGCAAATTCTTATATTATGCGATGGTTATATTATACGGTATTCAGTGTTATGTATGTCGAAAATATTGGCACCAAAGGCATCCTAATCCTATCGTGGAAAGTAAGAGCATGAATAGCTCCGTTATACGGACTCATCCGGACGCCATGTCAAAGTCAAATCGAGATAAACAAAGGGTTCATATACCACGGTATTTTAGAGTCTTCAGTGTTGCGGTTTTTTTTGTGACCGCTCAAGCACTGGCTGGCTCTGCTCCTCAGGAGCTAAAAATGATCAGCCATGAGGCCGCACAAGGGGACCCTAACGCACAGCTACTCTACGGATTGGCCTATCTGGGAGGACGCTATAACCTGGAGTCTAACTCCAAGAAGGCTGCCTATTGGCTATTGCGCGCTGCCCGTGATTGACAAATTTATGCAGCGTTGGAAATGGGTAAGCTTTTCGCTCTGGGAAATGGTGTGAATAAGGAGCCTGAACATGCAGTTTACTGGTGGCGCAAAGCGGCGAAGGGAGGTCTCTCCGAGGCACAGTACCAACTGGGAAAAGCCTATCTTGATGGCTTCGGTATTACAAAGAACCCTACAGAATCAATGCACTGGATGACCCTTGCGGCAGAAAATGGTAATCATAATGCCGAATATGAGTTAGGCAAGATGTACCAGGAGGGTTACGCCACAGTAGAAGACAAGGTTTTGGCTCAGGATTGGCTTAGTCGAGCTGCCAGGAGTGGAAACTCTTCTGCCATCAATTTTCTGGCTGCACTAAGCAAGTTGGTAAAGTACACCTCGCTGGTGTATCAGCAGTCTGCAGAGATACTGGAAGGGAAGGCCGAAAATGGTGATCCGGATGCCCAATTTGAACTGGGATTGCGTTACGAAAGTGGGGCCTGGGATGTAAATAAAAATGACCAAAAAGCCTTGTATTGGCTAACCAAGGCTTCCGATAATGGCAATCTGCACGCCACGAACAGCTTGATCCATATCTATTCGCATGGTGGATTAGGGGTGAAGAAAAATCCTGAACAAGTCGCTTATTTGACCAAGCGAGCCAAAAATCATCATTAAAATAGTATAATACCCTGCAGGCACCAATCTATTTTTACCAAATACAATCCCAGCCTCCCTGTGGTCGAAGGCAGTATCTTCAGAACGGCGAATTCGGGAAAGTGCCCGTCAGGGTAGGATGCCTGGGAATCGGGTTCTTCGGGAGCATTCACGATACGGCGAATTTTATGCTGACGGATCCCTTTGGTGGGTTCCCATTGGTCGGGTTGTCATATGCCTGCGTTGCCGACAGCAATTCCGATAGCGCAACACGTCGAATATTTCCAAACATCTTCAATATTTTGAGAGCGAACTAATGACCGAGCAGCAGAGTCGACGACAAGTTAATTTGATTTATTTATCTTTACTGGCAGTGTTAATCGGGATAGTGACCGGGTACGGAGCTGTTGGATTTCGCAGTTTAATTGGGCTCATTCATAACATCAGCTTTAATGGAGTCATCTCATTTTATTATGATGCCAACAAATTTACCGCACCCAGTTCGTTGGGTATCTGGATCGTGCTGGTACCGGTAGCAGGGGCAATTGTAGTCACCTTTCTGGTGAAGAATTTCGCCCCCGAGGCCAAAGGTCACGGCGTTCCCGAGGTGATGGACGCAGTGTACTACAAAGCGGGCGAGATACGCCCGGCAGTGGTGGTGGTGAAATCAATTGCCTCAGCCATTTCTATTGGCACCGGCGGCGCGGTTGGGCGCGAAGGGCCTATTGTTCAAATCGGTTCAGCTTTTGCCTCTATGGTCGGAGGTTGGCTCGGGCTGGCACCATGGCAACGGATTACGCTGGTTGCAGCGGGTGCAGGTGGAGGTATAGCGGCGACATTCAACACACCATTAGGTGCAGTATTATTTGCTGTAGAGCTAATGTTGCCTGAAATCAGTGTGCGCACGTTTATGCCGGTGGCACTGGCAACGTCTACGGCAACTTTTGTTGGGCGCCTTTATTTTGGCTACCAGCCCTCCTTCTCTTTGCCGGGCAACCTGTTGGGATTGAATAATATTTCGTTGAGTATGGTAATTGTTTTTGTCGGTCTTGGAATTATTATAGGTCTGGCTGCCACACTTTATATTCGAGCTGTCTATTGGAGTGAGGACTTTTTTGAAGAGCATATTGCCAATGAATATCTGCGTCATATTATCGGAATGTTTATTGTAGGAGTCATCTTTACGACCTTGCTGTTCAGTTTTGGGCATTATTTTGTTGAAGGGGTTGGCTACGCAACCATAGAGAGTATTCTCAAGGGTGGGCTTTCGTTGGGATGGATGTTATTGCTGCTGTTCGTAGCCAAGCTCTGTGCGACGTCTATTACGCTCGGTGCCGGTGCTTCGGGCGGAATATTTTCCCCGGCAATGTTTCTCGGTGCGACCCTAGGTGGCGCCTATGGGGCCTTGGCAACGTATCTGATGCCCGGTGAAACTGCGAGTATTGCGGCTTTTGCCATGATCGGAATGGCGGCGATGGTGGGAAGTTCTACCGGCGCCGTGCTGACCGCAATTATCATGGTTTTTGAAATGACGCTGGATT
>DRJH01000356.1 GCA_011052285.1 Gammaproteobacteria bacterium | reverse complement strand
GAGCGAGCACAGACGAAGAGCAGGTCGGATAGGCGGTTGAGAAAACGCAAAGCTGTGGGTTCTACGCTTTGCTGTGCGGCTAATGTATACAATCTACGTTCAGCTCGCCGGCAAATAGAGCGTGCCAGATGGGTTGTGGCTGCCATCTGTGTGCCGCCGGGGAGGATAAATTCTTTCAATGAAGGCAGAGTCTTGTTCCATTGATCGAGCCATTGTTCCAGCAGGGTCACTTGTACCTCTGTCATCAGCTGCTGGCCTGGCAGGCTGAGTTCGCCGCCCAAATCAAATAGCCAGTGCTGGATTTGCAGCAGTTTTTTTTGGATATCTTCAGGAACCGGCATGGCCAGTACCATGCCCAGAACGCTATTGAGTTCATCGACAGCACCGATGGCTTCAATTCTGGGGTCATTTTTGGCAACTCTGCTGCCGTCGCTGAGGCCGGTATCTCCATGATCCCCGGTGCGGGTGTAAATTTTCGAGAGGCGGTGTCCCATATTGGTTTCCAGATGCTTGTAATCGGTTATCCTATTCTTTGTTAATCCACCACACTGACACAAGCATGCAGTCGTAAAAAACGATTTTGCCAGTAGTGTTGATCCTGACTGCGGATTCTTTGTCCAATGATATCAATGAGAAGCGAAGGGTCCAGGGTGAGATGACTACTATCGAGACCGATCGCTTGAGTAAATAGATGCCAAAAATGTTCTTCCAGAGCAGCAACAGCGACCTTTCCAGCATCACGGGTTTCATAAATCTGATAGCGTGGAGAAGCACCTTCAAGCAGATTCCATGTTTTGTCTTGTGCGGTATTCGAGAATCGGCTGCATTCACGGAAGGGTTGCAGGTTGCCCGTGATGTTGATATCCAGATAACAGCCTTGCCCACTTTGTTCGCGTTGTCGAAGTGCCAACAGGATATTGATAACGGCAGGATAAGAGCCTGCGGCAATGTCGGCCAACAAAGCTGATGGCAGAGGGATGATTCCGTCTCCTGCTGAACGATGCAACAATCCCGCCTCGGCCTGAAAATTCAGGTCATGTCCTGGCCGGCTTTGCGTCTGGCCAAAACCCGAGATGGCACAGTAGATTAAACCAGGATTTAATAACTTCATTTTGTTGTAGCCCAAGCCCAGGCGATCCATTACGCCCGGTCGATATGATTCAATAATGATATCGGTGTGACAAATTTGAGTCAACAGAAGCTTCAATGCCGCCATATCCTTAAGATTCAGACGCTGGCAGGTTTTGTCCCGATTGAGCCATTTGTAGGCAGGTGAATCCATGCCAGCAAACGGAGGGGCGGTCAGTGGGTCGCCGGTTGGCCGTTCAATCTTGGTCACCTGAGCTCCAGCGTCAGCGAGCAGTCTGGCAGCAAGCGGCCCTGGGATGAAAGAAGAAAAGTCGAGCACTTGAATATTTGTCAGCGATTTTTTCGTTAGTATCATGATTTCTTGGTGCTCTTAGGCAGGAGGCTGTCCGAGAATAGAGAATCTATTGCAGATCATACCGGTCTGAGAATGATTTGCAATCGGCATCGTCATTTTGGTGATTCGAGCTTTTCATCTGGTGGGTAAAGTACGGTAGAATGCCACTGCTTTGGGCTAAGGGAAGAGCGTAGTCCGACATTCCGGTTGGAAGACATCGATTTCATGGTGGTCATGGGTAGTAACTCACATTTTATGAGAAAAGTTTGTTCGGGAACGAAAGCTTAAACGAGGGCAAGCTGTGTTGAGGGAGAACTTTTCGTGGTGGGGCGAATGCTGGATGTACTTAACAAGAATCAGGTTTAACAAGAATCAGGGGAAAATCTGGCTAAGGACAGCTTTTCCACAGTAGGTTCTCTGTTCTCGGGGCAGGCTCCTAAGGATTACAGTGATTGAGGTTTGATAATTGAGCAATGAATATACTCATCAGTAATGATGATGGCTATCTTGCAGCAGGTTTATCCGCGCTGGTCGAGGGTTTCAAGGGGGTTGCCACAACAACGGTTGTGGCCCCGGACCGTAACCGTAGTGGAGCTAGTAACTCATTGACACTACAACACCCACTCCGTGTACAACAAGCTGAAAATGGCTATTATTACGTTGATGGCACGCCAACAGATTGTGTGCATCTGGCAGTTACCGGGTTTATGGATCAGGAACCGGATATGGTAATTTCCGGAATCAATCATGGCGCCAATCTGGGTGATGACATCCTTTATTCTGGAACCGTGGCTGCCGCTATGGAGGGGCGGTTCCTGGGTTTTCCAGCGTTGGCGATTTCGTTGGTGGGTGATCCTTGCAGGTATTTTTCAACCGCAGTACAGGTAGTGACCAAGTTGTATGCACATATTCAAAACAGACCGCTTGCAGCAGGGGTTATTCTCAATGTCAATGTGCCGGATTGCCCGGAAGCAGAGTTACAAGGCTGGGCGGCGACCCGACTGGGTCATCGTCATCGTGCAGAATCGGTGATAGCGGATACGGATCCTCAAGGTCAAAGAATTTATTGGGTAGGTTCAGCGGGATCTGAGGCGGATGCTGGTCCGGGCACTGATTTTTATGCTCTTGCCCATGGTCAGGTATCGATTACACCGTTACACATCGATTTAACCCAACATCGGGAATTGCCGGGGCTAGCACAATGGTGCCAGGAGTTGGGTTAATGAGGTATTACGTTTGAGCCCACAGCGATTCAGCGGTATCGGAATGACCTCTTTGCGTACACGCCATCGTTTGATACGGCGTTTGCGGGAACAGGGTATCAGTGACCCGCAAGTTTTAAGTGTCATGGAACAGATTCCACGACATATTTTTGTTGAAGAGGCACTGGCACATCGTAGTTACGAAGATATTGCCTTGCCAATCGGTCATGGCCAAACCATATCTCAACCTTATATTGTCGCCAGGATGACCGAGTTGTTGAT
Organism: Gammaproteobacteria bacterium; assembly: GCA_011052285.1. GTDB lineage: Bacteria > Pseudomonadota > Gammaproteobacteria > Arenicellales > DRJH01 > DRJH01. The sequence goes on along the minus strand of DRJH01000356.1, from coordinate 537 downwards.
CGCTGACGGGGTGCCTCACACCGTGCTCGAAATTGGTACCGGATGCGGTTATCAGACGGCTGTTCTGGTGGCACTGGGTTGTCAGGTATACAGCATCGAGCGTATCCGGCCACTGCAGTTGGAAGCTATTGAGCGATTAAATACTTTGCACTTTGATCGAGTTAATTTTCGCTATGCCGATGGTGCGGTCGGCTGGCCGGAACGTGCACCATTCGATGCGATTATCACAACTGCCGCACCCAGCCAGGTGCCACAGGCACTGGTCAATGAACTCGCTGTCGGCGGTCGCATGGTAATTCCATTGGGCCTGGATGAGCAGCAATTGTGCCTGATTCGACGGACTACGACTGGCATAGAACAACAGATGTTCGATGCGGTTATTTTTGTGCCAATGTTGAGCGGTATTCGCTAGCAGGCTGTCCGGGAATAGGAGCCGTAGCGAGGGGAAGCTGCTTTGAGGAAGATTTTTTCATGATTTGAGGCGAATACTGGTTGTATTTAACGAGAATCAGGGGAAAATCTGGCCAAAGTCAGCTT
>DRJH01000355.1 GCA_011052285.1 Gammaproteobacteria bacterium | reverse complement strand
GGGTATTCTTCTCTACGGGCATGGATGGATGTCGAGTTCAATAGTCATGGCGCTGCATTATAGGGCAGAAAGGGCAGCGCGTTGACTGGGCCGACTACATGGAGGCGGCGGAACGGGCCGCCTGATCGTAAAGCCCGGACAGTGCCCGCAGTACCCGTGCCAGTTCACCGATTTGTGGGTTGCTTACGCCCAGAGTTCCCAGTGAGTCAACCAGGCAATCTTCCCGTATTGCGCGATATTGTTCGCATAGCGCACCGCCACGGTCACTGGTGGCAAAACTGTTTTCTTTGCCCTGTTTAAGATTATTAACCAGTTGCAGGCGGCGCAGCTTGCGCAGTGAGTAGGTGACGGTATGGGTATCTTCAATATTCAGGTTAAAGCAGATATCGGCCACTTTTTTTGGTCGGTTGCGATGATGAATATTGTGCAGGATCAAAATATCGGTGGAATTGAGATCTGGCATACCACTGGCAGTCATACAGCGTTCAATCCAGCGCTGAAAGGCATTGTTGGCAATAATCAGTCCGTATTCCAGCTCACTGAGTTCAGTGCTTTTTTCCGAGATTAGATGTGACGAGGAGACAATGGGTGTTTTGCCCGGATTATTTATTCCCACGTTATTCGTTCCCACTTTATTCATTCAATGGCTCCCTGAACGATGGGGTCCGCTATGCCGTAGCCACCACCCCCTGGTGTTGCAATGACGAAGATATCACCGGCGTGTACCTGAATGTGATCCGTGCCGGACAAGTGGGTTTGTGACCCATCCGGGTGCAGAACCGTATTACAACCTGTTTTTCCAGGTTCCCCTCCAGCCATGCCGTAGGGTGGAATGCGTCGGTGTCCGGAAAGGATATTGACTGACATGGCCTGCAGAAAGCGTAGTCGCCGGATTACGCCATCACCACCGTGGTATTTGCCCCCGCCGCCTGAACCAGGTCGAATTTGAAATGCCTCCAGGAGCACCGGATAACGCCATTCCAGAACCTCCGGATCGGTCAGACGAGTATTGGTCATATGACTGTGGATGGCATCTGTGCCATCCCCTGTGGCAGTGGCGCCACTACCACCACAGATGGTCTCGTAATACTGGAACGTTTCATCACCCCAGGTAAAATTGTTCATGGTCCCCTGTGACGCCGCGGCCACACCCAGTGCACCGAACAGGGTATCCACAATAGCCTGGGATGTTTCGACATTGCCAGCGACGACGGCTGCCGGATAGCTTGGGTTGAGCATAGAATCTGCGGGGTTGATGATGTGTAATGGTTTTAAGCAGCCTTCATTGAGCGGGATATCGTCGTCGACGAGGCAGCGAAAGACGTACAGCACCGCAGCGGTACAAATTGCCGATGGGGCGTTGAAATTGCCCGCATGCTGTGTACTGGTACCGGTAAAATCAATTTGTGCACTGCGTTTATCGGCAGCAAGTCGGATAGCGACTTGAATCAGGCTGCCATCATCCATTTTATAACAAAATTGCCCATTCTTTAATGCACCAAGCACGCGGCGTACGGATTCTTCAGCGTTGTCCTGTACATGCTGCATATAGGCCCAAACAACATCAAGTCCAAAATAACTGACCATGGAGCGCAGTTCCTGCAGGCCTTTCTCGCAGGCGGCGATTTGTGCCCTTAAGTCGGCGATATTGGTATCCGGGCTGCGTGCTGGGTAGGGGCCCGATAACAGCAGGGCTCGTAGAGCCTGTTCCTGAAATTGTCCGGCAGAGACCAGTTTGAAGTTGTCAATCAGAATGCCTTCCTGTTCGACTGAATTTGAGTTGGAAGGCATGGAGCCGGGTGTAATGCCACCGATGTCTGCATGGTGGGCACGTGAAGCGATATAGAACAGCACACGGTTATCGTCGTCATCCAGCACCGGTTTGATCACGGTAATATCCGGCAAGTGGGTGCCACCGTTATATGGAGCGTTGAGCAGCCAGGCATCACCCTTGTGCATACGACCGGTATTTTCCCGAATTACGGTCTTGATACTTTGGCTCATCGAACCCAGGTGCACCGGCAAGTGCGGGGCATTGGCGATCAAATCACCCTGTTGGTCAAAAATCGCACAGGAAAAATCCAGCCGTTCTTTGATATTGACCGAGCAAGCAGTATTTTCCAATACGCTACCCATTTGTTCCGCGATGGACATAAACAGATTATTGAAGATCTCGAGCATCACCGGATCACAGGTGGTGCCGATTGCGAGTTTTTGGGGTAAAGGCAGGTAGCGTTCCAGAATGATGTCCTGTGCGGGTGTCATTTGTGCCTGCCATCCTGCTTCAACGACAATGGTACCGGTTTGTTCAACGATGATAGCCGGGCCCAGCAGTGGTTTCTCTATGGGCAGTTGTTCACGTGCATAGAAGGGCACGTTCTGGTAGTCGTCCTGGAGGTAAACCGGATGATGAGCTAGTGGCAGAGCAGGGTCATGTGGTTGGTGGGCCACGGCAAGGGCTTGCAGATCCGGTTTTTGTCCCGTACCCACGACTTCCACCTGTACGGCTTCGACGATCAAGGCTTTGTCTGCGGTAATAAAGCCAAAACGTTGTCGATGCAGCTGTTCAAATTCATGAGTCATGGTTGGCAGTTTGTCAAATCGCAAGGTCAATGCGGTGTCCGAGCCACTATAGCGCACATGCAAACGCCGATGGCTGTGTAGATTGGCAGCAGCCACTCCTTGCCCTTGCATAAGGGTTTCACCCCTGGTCTGCAGGGTGGCCAGCGCGGTGCCCAGTTGTGCTAATGCGGCGTCATCCAGCAAAACCTCCATGGATTGTTCCTGCACCCAGCGCAGATCGGCCAGTCCCATGCCAAAAGCCGAGAGTACGCCAGCCAGGGGATGCAAATAAATTCTTTTCATACCCAGGGTATCGGCTACCAGACAGGCATGTTGGCCACCGGCACCACCGAAGCAGCACAGGGTGTAACGGGTAACATCATAGCCACGCTGGACGGAGACTTTTTTGATCGCATTGGCCATGTTTTCCACCGCAATGGCGAGAAAACCGGCAGCGACCTGGACTGCGCTGCGTTGTACACCGGTGGCAGAGTTGATCCGGGAGGCGAGGGCGACAAATTCTTTTTCTACAATAGCCGCATCCAGGGGTTGTTTACCATCTGTGCCAAAAACCGAGGGGAATAACTCAGGTTGCAATTTGCCCAGCATGACATTGCAGTCGGTGACCGTTAGTGGACCACCATTACGGTAGCACGCTGGCCCTGGTCTGGCGCCTGCGGAGTCCGGACCGACCCGAAATCGTGCCCCATCAAAGTACAGGATGGATCCTCCACCGGCGGCGACGGTATGGATCTGCATCATCGGTGCGCGCAGGCGAACCCCTGCGACCTCAGTTTCAAAAGCGCGTTCGTATTGACCGGCGTAATGGCAAACATCGGTTGAGGTGCCGCCCATGTCAAAACCAATCAGTTGCTCAAAGCCTGCGGCCCGTGCGGTACCGACCATGCCGACTACACCACCGGCAGGTCCTGATAAAATGGCATCTTTTCCCTGAAAATGATGGGCTTCGGTGAGACCGCCGTTGGATTGCATGAATAACAACTGACAGGCGACAGCGGATGAGGTTTTAAGATCCTCTTCCACCTGCTCGACATAGCGGCGCAGAATGGGTGACAGATAGGCATCGACTACAGTGGTATCACCCCGGCTGACCAGCTTCATCAATGGGCTGATCCTGGCACTGGCAGAGACCTGGGTAAAGCCGATATCACGAGCCAGTGCAGCAACCTGTTGCTCGTGCTGAGGATATCGATAGGCATGCATGAACACAATGGCCACAGCTCGCAGACCTTCATCATAGGCCCGTTGTAGACCCTGCCGGCAGCGTTGTTCATTCAGTGGTTGCAGCACATCACCATGGGCACCGATTCGTTCGGTGACTTCAAGAACCCGACTGTAGATCATCTCAGGTAACTGAATATTGAGATCAAACAGTCGGGGTCGGCTCTGATAACCAATCCGTAGAGCGTCAGCGAAGCCCTCGGTAATAACCAGCAGGGTAGGTTCACCCTGGCGTTCGAGTAGGGCATTGGTGGCTACCGTAGTGCCCATTTTGACTACGGCAATTTGTTTTGAGGGCAGTGGCAGCTTGGCAGGAATCCCCATCAAATCCCGGATGCCCTGGATCGCAGCATCGCGGTACTGTTCAGGATTTTCTGATAATAGTTTGTGACTGACGATGCGACCATCCGGTCTGCGGGCAACTACATCAGTAAATGTGCCACCGCGATCGATCCAGAACTGCCAACGATCCACGTCCGTAGTACAGGCTGGGTTATCGGGGGGAATGTTGGGGGTTGATTGGCGCATATCAATGTTGGGTCATCAGCTGCGGTAGCCAGGTCGCAATTTGTGGGAAAGCGGTTACGAATACCACCGCCACCAGTAATAGCAGGAAGAAGGGGAAGGCATAGTGGGCAATCTGCAGAATATTTTTGCCGGTCAATCCTTGCAAGACAAATAAATTGAAACCAACGGGTGGCGTGATCTGTGACATCTCAACCACCAGCACCAGATAGATACCGAACCATAGCGGGTCAATACCGGCCTGCTGGACCATCGGCAGAACGACTGAAGTGGTTAACACCACGACTGAAATGCCATCGAGGAAACAGCCCATGATGACGAAGAACACCGTTAGGGCCGCGATCAGACCCAGAGGGGACAATCCCAGCGAATGGATGTATTGGGCCAGTGCGCTGGGTATGCCGGTAAAGCCCATGGCTACCGTTAGAAAGGCCGCACCGGCGAGAATGAAGGCAATCATGCAGGAAGTGCGGGTTGCCCCCATGAGGCTATCCAGAAAGGTTTTGCGGGTCAAGGTGCCGGAGAGGAGAGACAGTACCAGCGCACCAAAAACCCCGAACACAGCAGCCTCGGTGGCCGTGGCCAAGCCACCGTAAATTGAACCCAATACAAACAGAATCAGCCCCAGTACCGGAAACAGGCGCAGTGATAAACGCAAGCGTTCCAATACCGGAACGACAGATTCAGCTGCCGGCATTCTGTCAGGATGGAGCAATGCCCAGGCGATGGTATAACCCATGAACAACAGGATCAACAGCAAGCCTGGCATGGTGCCGGCAATAAACAGCCTCGAGATCGAAACCTCGGCCGAAACACCATAGACAATCAAGATGATCGAAGGCGGGATCAGTAGGCCCAAGGTGCCGGAACCGGCCAGGGTCCCTAACACCATGCGCTCGTCATAACCGCGTCGTTGTAATTCGGGGGCAGTCATTCTGCCAATGGTGGCGACTGTGGCGGCAGAAGACCCGGAAACTGCGGCAAAGATTCCACAACCGAGGATATTGACATGCAGCAATCGTCCCGGAAGTTGGTTTAGCCAGGGGGCCAGGCCTTTGAACAGGTCCTCAGACAAGCGGGTGCGAAACAGAATTTCACCCATCCAGATAAACATTGGTAGTGCCACCAGGGTCCAGCTTGAGCTCGCCCCCCAGGTGGTGGTGGCCAAAATCATACCAATATCACTGTTGTTATTGAGCCACATACCGAGAATCGCAGTGATAAACAGGGTCACTGCGACCCAGGTGCCACTGGCCAGTAGCCCGAACAAGGCCAGGGTCAGGAATAAAATCAGTGAACTGTCCATCGATTACTCCACCGTATTTTGTGTGGATTGGACGAGATTCTCATCATGCTGTAGATACTGTGGCTGTTTACCAGAGCGTAGTGCTACGGTTTCGTCGAGTAGTGCAATCGTTAAAATTACCAGCCCCAGTGCCATCGGAACTTGTGGTATCCATAGGGGGACGGAAACATAACCCTGGCTGATATCACCGAAACGCCAGGATTCCACAACCAATTGAATCGCACTGCTGGCAGCAAAACCACTGAACAGTAGGCTCAGTAGCAGTACCAACGTTTCAGTGACTTTGCGTTTTACACCGTGCAATTGTGAGATCAGCAGATTGACCCGAATGTGTCCACCACTGCGCAAGGTAAAGGGAAGAGCCAGAAAACTGGCAGCGGCAAGTAGGTAACCGGAAAAATCTTCTGTGGAGGGGACAATTATGCCAAACCAGCGACCCACAATCTGGCCCAGAATCAGTACCGCCATTGCAACGATACAAAAACCTGCCAGCAGACCTGCGATTTGATAAAGACGGTCAAGCAGTATGCGCATATATAGCACCAAAAAGCAGGGGGATCACAGAAAGCACGGGCCGTAAGAGGGCAGCCCGAGAACAGAAAAATCTGTTTTAACGTGCTCTCCTCGCTACCACCGCCGTGAACGGCACAAGCACCGTGAATGGCACAAGCACCGTGAATGGCACAGGTAGTAGTTTTTGCAGGAGCAACAAACCGGTCGGCCTGTTCTCGGACAGCCTCTTTGGAGCCTGTCCGAGAATAGAGAGCCTACTGCGGATAAGCGGACGTTGGTCCGATTTCCTCTACGTCGTCAAATACTACAAGGTGGCCCGTGATAATGAGTTGATCGTTGCACAGTGATTATTTGAGAGCCTGCAGGATTTTGGCACCCTCAGGTCCGGCTTTGGCGGCCCACTCAGCACTCATCGTCTTGCCAATCTGTTGCAGTTCTGCCTTGAACTGCGCTGTTGGTGCAGAGACAGTCATGCCTTTGGCCTTCAGGACGGCAGTTTTCGCACTCGTCTCATCCATGGACATTCGCCAGCCGCGTTTTTCCGCCTTGGCGGCTGCGTTCAGCACGGCTTGTTGTGTCTTTGCTGAGAGTTGGTTGAAGGCTTTGGTGTTGACAATAACCATATTTTTTGGAATCCAGGCCTGGGTATCGGTGTAGTACTTAACGTAGTCCCAAGCTTGACTGCTGACGCCTGTGGAGGGAGAGGTGACCATGGCATCAATGATGCCGGTACTGAATGCCTGGGGAATTTCCGGAGTCTGAACGGTCGTGGGAGAAGCGTTCAGGAGCACTGCCAGACGTGAAGTTGTTGAGCTATACGCACGCATTTTCAGGCCGGAAAAGTCCTTAACCGAAGTGATCGGTTTTTTGGTATAAAAACCTTGTGGTGGCCAAGGTACAGCATAAAGAAGTTTGACACCGCTCTTGGCCAAGCTTTTTTCGATCGTCGGGCGGCTGACTTTCCAGAGTTTTTTGGCTGCATCGTAATCACTGGCGAGAAACGGAATATTGTCCAGTTTAAAGACCGGGTCTTGATTCCCTAACAGGCCCATGAACATTTCTCCAATACTCACCTGGCCAGTGCGAACAGCACGGTAGATCTGCGGGTGCTTGTAAAGCGACGCACCGGAATGTACGACGATATTGAGCTCACCACCTGTCGCATCGCTGACATCCTTGGCAAAAGCTCGGACATTTTTGGTATGAAAGACACCATCACCATAGGGGGTGGGCATATCCCACTTCGTAGCTGCGCCTGCTGCGGTGGCCAGCCCGAGTGAACAGACGGCTGATATCAGTAGCTGTGGTAGGGGCATTTTTTTCATCACAAATCTCCTCTTATTTAAATAGAATTGTAACTCTTCAGCGTATTTAAATTTTGCTTCAGTACCAGGCATATTCGCACGGAGAATGTGAGCATATAGGTCACATGTGAGCATTCGAGTACGAACACACGCCGTAATGGGACAAAATGATGGATGTGCTGAATCGTTGCATAGAATTTATCGATACTTTATAGATAAAATACACGACCATGCTATGGGAAGCGATTCATGTTGTCAAGTTGAAAAAAAGGCTCTGATTCCTTTTATTCCAAGCGGGGCAGAAAAATTGTCGTACTACACAGAGGTTGGGTGATTCTGTTGCTGGGCAGCGATGATGCCCTTTAGTTGTTCACCGAGTAGCTGCTGGCGCCAGCCATGGCATAGCTGACAATCCTTTTCTCCTTCCAGTAGTTCCAGCAGTGTTTTTTTTGAAGCCAAAAGGCCTGGACTGACACTGTGTTCGTGCGCAACCCGTGCGGTTATTTTCTGCAGTTTTTTCAACAGCACGCGGTTATCGGTAAGGGATGGTTTTGGATCATTTTCACTGCCCGGAGTTGTGGAATGTGTAATCTGTAGAATGGATTTCCCATAGCGATCCAGCATCTTAGAGCCAAAATCAGCCAGTTTCAGCAGTTGATCCGTAGATTGTGGATTGCATTCAGCAATTTGTCGCAGGATGTCATTGCTAAGCACCCATTCCCGTGGCAGGTTACGTCGTATTGCAACTTCTTCGCGCCAAATGGCTAACATAACAAAAAGATTCTGACTTCTTTGGCTGAGCTGGCTGCGTCTGCCGAGCAGCCGTTGTGCAGTGCTCTGTGGATCCAGCTGCCAGGCGCGTTGGGCCACGATGTTATTCATTTCTTCCTTCATCCAATGTAATTTACCCACCTGATCAAGCTGCTCTTGAAGTTGCAGGTACAGGGGGCCCAGATAGCGTACATCATCAGCGGCATATTGCAGCTGTGCATCGGACAGTGGGCGCTGACACCAGTGAGTTCGGGTTTGTGATTTTTCCAGTTCAATACCCTGTGTTTGTTGTACCAGTGCGGCATAACCGACCTGATCACCGAGCCCCAGAAAGGCAGCGGCAACCTGAGTATCGAACAGCGTTGCAGGCAAGATACCCAGTGCATAGTCCAGTACTTCCAGGTCTTGTCGGGCGGCATGGATGATGACAGTACCTGCCTTATTGAGCACCGGCTTGAGAGCATCAAGATTCAATAAACACAGCGGATCCAGCAACCAGATCCCTTGTTTGCTTGCCAGTTGCAAAAGACAAAGACGAGGGTAATAGGTGCGTACCCGCTCAAATTCCGTGTCAAGCACAATCCATTCAGCGCCTTCGAGCTGTGAACAGCACAGCCGCAAGTCATTTTGGGTGTCTATCCATTGTGTTGTTGTTTGTTTCATGATCCGTTCCGGAGTGATCGCGTGTGCCAAGTATCGCTCTGAGTGTTCATTCTCGGTAACGATTCAGCGTGTTTAGATTTTGGTTTGGTACCAGGTATTTTCGCACGGAGAATGTGAGCATATAGGTCATATGAGACCATTCGAGTACGAACACACGCTGTAATGGGACAAAAGATGAATACGCTGAATAGTTACCATTCTCGTGGGTGTTGTATTGTCGTACATACTTGCTGTTTCGGACAAGGGTGAAGCAGTATATACCAGCAGAGGGGTAAATTAATCCTCAAAAGCTATGACCACAGGGCTTCGGTATTGGTATCATCCACCGGTTATTTTTCATTCATGCCTGCCGCATCATTAACTTTTCCGTTTTATTCCCAAACTGTCGGGAGACTACTCACAAATGATTGTTTTACTGCGTATCTTTCTGGATATTGTCCGTTTCAAAGCTGGTCCACAAGATCTACCGATTTCTCCGGCACTGCTGGTAACGACCTTCATTTTCGCAGTTTTGACCCATGTTGTTACCGATGCGCCATACAGTAGTGCGGCCACTATATGGCTGGCGGCAGTGACCCAGGCCAGTGCCTTCGGTGCCGTCCTGTGGGTGGTGCTGTCCATTCGTGGAAAAAGCGAGCGTTGGCTGCAGACTGCTACCGCTTTGTTTGGCGCCGGCAGCCTGTTGCAACTGTTGACCATACCAGTCAGTTATATGTTGGGAAATCAGCAGTCTTCTATTTCGCTGGGACTGCCATCTTTGCTATTGCTGGTGATTGCATTCTGGTTTCTCGCAGTGATGTCATGGGTATTTCGGCAGTCGCTGGAAATTAAGACCGGCATGAGCCTGCTATTGAGTTTGGGTTGCCAGTTTGTCGTGCTTGTGATTGTGTTGATGGTGTTTCCACCGCAATCTGCTATGCCCTGAAGTCAACCTCTATGCATCTACACATCCTGGGTATCGGCGGCACATTCATGGCCGGTATTGCGGCCATTGCCCGCGAATTAGGTCACAAGGTTACCGGCTCAGATCATGTGCTCTACCCACCGATGAGTATCCAGTTACAACAATTGGGTATCGATGTTCGAGATCTTGATGATTCCGGCCAGTTTTTCGATCATCCTGATCAGGTCGTGATCGGTAATGCTCTGTCACGTGGGCAGACCGCGGTAGAATATGTACTCAATCAACGTCTTGACTACCTCTCCGGCCCGGAATGGTTGGCGCGAAATGTATTACCAGGTCGCTGGGTGTTGGCGGTGGCGGGGACTCATGGTAAGACCACAACCAGTAGTATGCTGGCTTGGATTCTCGAGCATGCAGGATTACAGCCCGGTTTTTTGATCGGGGGTATACCCGGGAACTTCCCCTGCTCTGCACGCTTGGGTCACAGTCCATTCTTCGTCATCGAAGCGGACGAATACGATACCGCATTTTTCGACAAACGCTCCAAGTTTGTTCACTATTGCCCGCAAACTGCTGTACTCCACAATCTCGAATATGATCATGCTGATATCTTTGATAATGTTGAGGCAATTATCCGACAGTTTCATCATTTGGTCAGAACGGTTCCCGGCAAGGGTCGTATTCTTGTCAATGGGCAGGATCGTAATATTGCCAAGGTGCTAACGCAGGGCTATTGGAGTGAGCTACAAAACTATGCGGTTTTGCCAGCGGGTAAGTCTTTAGCTGAGCAGCCTGCTGACTGGTGTTTGCGGCACTCATCTGCAGTAGACGAGACCCTGCACGAGGTTTTAGCGGTGTACTATCAGCAGCATTGTGAAGTATCACTTGATTGGTCAATTCCCGGCCAGCATAACGCCATGAACGCCCTGGCCGCGGTTGCTGCAGCCTACCATGCGGGAGTCAGCACAGGGCGAGCGGTCAAGGCGCTGCAACAGTTTGTGCTACCAAAGCGGCGATTGGAGCTATTACTTAAACATCCGGATGTGCACCTTTATGATGATTTTGCTCATCATCCAACTGCAATAAAATATACACTGGCGTGTTTGAAAAAACGTCATGGCGGCAGATTGCTGGCGTTGTTTGAGCCACGCTCCAATAGTATGCGGATGGGTGTGCATC
>DRJH01000354.1 GCA_011052285.1 Gammaproteobacteria bacterium | reverse complement strand
CAGTGCGTTTGACCGAGAAAATGATTATCGAGCGTTACTCGCATGTTATGCATATCGTTTCCAATGTGTCGGGACAACTGGAACCGGGGCGTAGTGCCATTGATGTATTGCGAGCCTCGTTCCCGGCCGGTACAGTCAGTGGAGCTCCTAAGGTGCGGGCTATGGAAATTATCGATGAACTCGAGCCGGTTAAACGAGGCATCTATTCCGGGGCTGTGGGATATATCGGCTGGAACGGCAATATGGACACGGCCATCGCCATTCGAACCGCAGTGATTCGGGATCATGTTCTGCACATTCAGGCCGGTGCCGGTATCGTTGCAGATTCGGTACCTGCCAATGAGTGGCAGGAGACGCTGAGCAAGGGCAAGGCGGTATTCAGAGCAGTGGAGATGGCCAATGCCGGTCTGGCCAGTGGTGATCTTGATGCCTGACGCTATTATAAAACCAAGAATTCTCGGCGGTAGAGCGAAGAGAATGTTCACCGACACACTGTTAATGGGATCTGCTTTTTTTGTAACTATTCAGCATGTTTAGATTTTGGTTCAGTACCAGGCATTTTCGCACGGAGAATGTGAGCATTCGAGTACGAACACACGCCGTAATGGGACAAAAGATGAATGCGCTGAATCGTTACTCTGTTTTTTACATACAAAGCCCCAATTAGTGGAAGTAAATGAGGTTGCTCAAGGTATTTTTAAGATGATATTGATGATCGATAACTACGATTCATTTACCTATAATCTGGTGCAGTATCTCGGGGAGCTGCAACAGAGTGTCCATGTATTTCGCAATGACCGGATTACAACTCATGAAATCAGTGAGCTAAATCCGGATGGTATCGTGATTTCTCCAGGTCCTTGCACGCCCAATGAGGCGGGTATTTCCATGGAAGTCGTACGAACGTTCGGTGGCCGTATACCGATCCTGGGGGTATGTCTGGGTCATCAGGTGATCTGTCAGGCCTATGGTGGTCGTATTGTGCATGCGGATCGTTTGATGCATGGGAAAACTTCGTTTATCCATCACCAGCACCAAGGTGTATTTAACGAGCTGCCAAGTCCGTTTCAAGCCACACGTTATCATTCACTGGTGGCCGAAAGAGCCAGTTTGCCGGATTGTCTGGAAATTACCGCCCGGACTACAGAAGAGGAGATTATGGCGGTCCAGCATCAACAACATTGTGTACATGGCCTGCAATTTCACCCTGAATCTATATTGACGCAGCACGGCCATGCCTTGCTGGCTAATTTTCTGCGTTTTACCGTTTCACAACCGGAAGCGGGAAATGCCCATTAGTCTGGCCCATTAATTTGACAATTGACGAGAACGATATGGAAATTCAACAGGCCATTAAACATGTGACAGAGCGTCGAGATCTCAGCAAGGAGGATATGCGCACAGTGATGACCGCGATTATGAGCGGTGAAGTCACCCCGGCCCAGATTGGGGGTTTTCTGGTGGGGTTACGAATGAAAGGAGAGACGGTAGACGAGGTTGCGGCTGCAGCTGATGTGATGCGTGAGATGGCGACCCCGGTTGTAACCGGAGACTTGTCTGTAGTCGATATTGTTGGTACCGGCGGAGATGGTCTGCGTACTTTTAACATCTCCACCGCCTGTTGTTTTGTGGTTGCCGCTGCAGGAGGGTATGTCGCCAAACATGGTAACCGCTCGGTTTCTTCCAGCTCCGGTGCTGCCGATGTGTTGGAGAAAGCAGGTTTGCGACTGGACTTGTCACCAGCCCAGATCAGTCGCTGTATTGAGGAAACGGGTGTCGGTTTTATGTTTGCGCCGGCTCATCATGCGGCCATGAAATATGCTATCGGACCACGCCGGGAACTGGCAATTCGTACGCTCTTCAATGTGCTCGGGCCGTTGACTAACCCGGCCAAGGTCAAGCGTCAGCTATTGGGTGTCTATGATCAACGTTGGGTTGAACCTCTGGCAGCGGCATTGATACAACTTGGCAGTGAGCATGCCATGGTGGTACACGCCCGTGATGGTATGGATGAAATCAGTATCGGTAGCCGTACCGATGTGGCGGAATTACGCGAGGGTGGAATCTCAGTCTACACCATCAGTCCGGAAGACTTCGGCCTGGCCAGAGCAGATTGTGCCGAGCTGGTGGTGGAGAATGCTGAGCAGAGTCTGCATTTATTGCAGGCTGTACTTGGCGGAAAAAAAGGCCCGGCCTCGGATATTGTGGCGCTCAATGCCGGGGCTGCCCTGTATGTCAGTGGCCTGGCAGAAAGCTTGTCCATGGCCGTCAATAAAGCACAAGTGATTCTGTCCTCCGGGGCTGCCCTGCAACGGTTGCAGCAATTGACCGCATTTTCGCAAACTGTTTAGGCTTATGGTTGCCACAAGAGAGTTAATGCCTGATATTTTGCTGCGCATTCAACAGCACAAGTTGCAGGAAGTTGCGGCTTTAAAACAGCGTTTGTCTCTGCAGGTATTGCAACAACAGGGCGCTACGGCACCGCCGGTACGGGATTTTGAGGCTGCCTTGCGAGCTGCCATGGACCAGGGCAGGGCAGCAGTCATTGCGGAAATCAAGAAAGCTTCACCCAGTAAAGGGGTCATCAGGGATAATTTTGATCCCGAGATGATCGCATGCAGTTATGCTGCTGCCGGTGCGGCCTGTCTTTCCGTATTAACCGACCGAAAATTCTTTCAAGGTAGCCCCGGGTATCTTAAGGCCGCCAGGGCAGCTTGTTCCCTGCCCGTGTTGCGCAAAGACTTTATGTTGGATCCGTACCAGATCCATGAGTCAAGAGCCATGGGTGCTGATTGCATTTTGCTGATTGTTGCCATACTCGATGATCAACAACTGCAGCAGCTGTCGACACTGGCCGGGGAACTGGGCATGGCAGTGCTGGTGGAAGTGCATAATCTACAGGAATTACAACGTGCCATGCAGATCAAGCCACGGTTGATAGGGATCAATAATCGCGACCTGCATACCTTCGAAACCCGGCTTGAGACCACCGAAAGCTTGTATACCGCAGTACCGGACTCGGCTTTAACGGTAACTGAAAGTGGCATACACCACACCGAGGATGTGATCAGAATCATGGAGCTTGGAGTGCGCTGTTTTTTGGTCGGAGAAGTGCTGATGCGTGCTGATGATCCAGGCCAGGCCTATAGCCACTTGTTTGTATCGGTGTAACGTTTCGGCATCATAAGTACATACTCAACCTACAATATCAGGGTTAATTAGATCATGAAAGCATCAGTTACATTGCGCGACGGGGTTTGTTTTGAGGGGCGGACGGACAGTGGCCACACCCTGGTGATGGATGGGGCACCTGAGCAGGGTGGGCAGAACAATGGACCGCGGCCAATGGAAATGTTGCTGCTGGGATTGGGTGGCTGCACTGCCTTTGATGTAGTTACGATCTTGCGTCGTGGTCGCCAGCAGGTTAGTGATTGCCAGGTCGAGATTTCGGCACAGCGTGCACCTGAGGATCCCAAGGTGTTTACCGAAATTACACTTCATTATCGATTATTCGGTACGGTACTCAGTAGCAAAAGAGTGGCGAAAGCGATTGAGCTGTCGGCGAAAAAATATTGTTCCGCATCGATCATGCTCGGCAAAACAGCCATTATTCGTCATGATTTTGAAATTATCGAACGTGGTACTTCGTGAACGATACGGTGCAGGATTTTGAACAGATCTGCGCTGATTATTATGCCAGTTGGTATCGCTTTCACCCACAGGCTGCGGTTGAGATTGGCATCTATACCTATGCTGGCAGTTTGCCCCCGTACGATGAGAATTCTCACCGGGCGCTGATTGTATTGCATGAGGAATTGATTACCGCGTTGGATGAACTGTCGTCATCCGAACTTGATCCGGATCATTTGCTTGATTACCAGGTCCTGCAGGGGGCCGCGTATCTTGAACGCAAGAACCTGTTACTGCAGGACTGGCGCTACCATCGACCCCAGGATTATTTGCCCATTCATGCATTGTATCAGTTGCAGATTCGACCGCTTCCCGATGCGGCCAAGCAATTTTTGTTGCTGCTACAGGCTACTCCAGAATACCTGTCCGGCGCCCGTCAATTGCTGTCTTTGCGGGCTGAGCAGATCCCGGCAATTTGGGCAAAATCTGCAGTGGCCGAAGCGACCGCTGGGGCGGATTTTATCGACAGTCTCGCTGTTGTCGAGCAGTGGCAACAGATCCCTGACCTGGAGTATGAATTGCAGGAGGCATCTCGCGCAGTACGAGAATTTGCGACTTTTATACAGCACGAGTTATGTCCTCGTGCACAGGGAGTATTCGCCTGTGGACGTGAATATTTTGAAGACCTGCTACATTTTCAACATGGCCTGCCGATAACGGTGGATGCACTCTATGCATTCGGTCAGCAATTGTTTGAAGAGACTCGGCAGGCACTATTGGAAGTTGAGTCACAATTGCGGGGGGATGGAGAGCCGGCTGTATTTCCACAGGCATTGTTTACAGAACACCCGCAAGCAAAGAGCTTGATTCGTGCTTACCAACAGGCTATGGTGGAAGCCAGATCCTGGTTACAGGAACACCGACTTGTCACTATGCCGGTAATGGAAGATTTGCGGGTTATCGAAACTCCGGAATTTCTGCGTCACCGTATCCCATTTGCGGCTTATCAGGAGCCGGCTCCCAATGATCCTGCCCAGCAGGGCTACTACTATGTGACGCCCGCACAGGGAGATGAGCTGTCCGGGCATAATACGGTCGCCATACGTCATACCAGTGTGCACGAAGCTTATCCGGGACACCATTTACAGTTCGTGACTGCCAATATGCGTTCAACTTCACGCACACCGATACGTCTATTAAATGCCTCCGCTACGCTTTACGAAGGCTGGGCCTTATACTGTGAGATGTTGATGTCCGAACAAGGCTTTCTCGATCAGCCGTTGTCTCGCTATGTACTCTTGCGGGATCGACTGTGGCGGGCTCTACGCGTGTTGATTGATATTGATTTGCACGTTAACCAGTTATCTGCAAAAGCCGCTGCCCAGCGGATGGTCGATGAACTTGGGTTTGAGCCGCAGCAAGCCCGAGCCGAGGTCGCCTGGTACACGGAGTCACCAACCGTACCAATGAGTTATGCAACCGGCTGGTCAATGATCTGCAAGCTTCGAGTCCATCAGCAACAGCAACAGGGGTTTGATCTCACACGCTTCCATGATCAGTTACTTTCCTGTGGTTCAGTTGCACTACTGGTGGTTATCCAGCACGTATTTGGTGTTGATACGGCGCAGAATATCGTCAATGATTTATTTACTAATACCACGAAGTAAAGATGATAAAAGATTGGTTTTCAAAAAATTTTTCTGATCCACAAGTGGTCTATCTGGCAGTAGGTTTGCTGTTGATCTTCGGTGGCATATTTTGGTTTGGTAAAACGCTTGCTCCTTTTCTGACTGCGATCGTAATTGCCTATCTCCTCAATGGATTGGTTGATCCCATCAGCCGTTTGCACTGTCCTCGACTCGTTGCGACCTTATTGGTCTACGTACTTTTTGTGCTGTTCTTGCTGTTGATTATTTTTGCGCTCATTCCGATGCTATCGAATCAGGCCAGTCAGCTGGTTCAGCAGTTGCCTGCGATCATCACCGAAGGGCAGAAGACCCTGATGCAATTACCGCAGCAGTATCCGGATTTTATTTCCAGCAAACAGGTGCAGGAGTTGATCAGTATGATTCAGTTGCAATTGGGTCAGCTGGGTCAGCGGGTGGTTTCCCTGTCTCTATCCTCAGTCGTTGGTCTGATCAGTATTTTGATCTATGTCATTCTGGTCCCTATGATGGTATTTTTTCTGATGAAGGACCAAGCTCGGATAACACGTTGGCTGGCTGATTGCCTGCCGAGTGAGAATGCTCTCGCCAAACAAGTCTGGAAACAAGTGGATATCCAGATCGGTAATTATGTTCGAGGTAAATTCTGGGAAGTGTTGATTGTCTGGTGGGCGGACTACGTGGCCTTTCGTGTGATGGGGTTACCCTATGCCATGTTACTTAGTGTTCTGGTGGGTCTGTCTGTGCTGGTACCCTACGTCGGTGCTGCCGTGGTCACCGTGCCGGTGATTGCCGTGGCCTGGCACACTTGGGGTTGGAGCCCGGGCATGTTTTATCTGGTGTCAGTCTATCTCGTTATTCAAGCATTGGACGGGAGCTTGCTAGTGCCACTGCTATTCTCCGAGGTGGTTAACTTGCACCCGGTAGCGATCATGGTTGCGGTACTCTTCTTTGGTGGTATATGGGGGGTGCTGGGTGTGTTCTTTGCCATTCCACTCGCAACCTTGGTGCAGGCTGTGATGGTGGCGTGGCCCAGGGCGGGTATGGTCAAGACAGATATCACCGGCCCATCCTGATCAAGGTTTTGTGTGACCATGTGATCTATGGTGTAGGTTCGCTATTCTCGGACAGCCTCCTGGTTTGGCTTCAAATCAAATTCCAGTTGTGCCTGACTGGCTTGTAATACGAGCCAATTCTTGAATGCTTGTATTTCAGACTCATGCAAACGACTGTAAGAGCAGACGAAGTAATAACTGACATCGGACCGACTGACTACATCATCAAACAAGCAGATAAGCCGGCCACTTTGTAATTCCTCGACGACATGTGCGCTGCGAGCCAGAGCAATACCCTGATGTTCAAGTGCGGCTTGAATCGCCATGCTGGTTTCGGGAAATTTTGTGCCTTTTGGCATTTTGCGTAATTCCACCCCGGAATCCAGGAACCAGTCTCGCCAGCGTGGGCAGATATCGTAGGAAGTACGTCTGAGTAAGTGATGCTGCAACAAATCGACAGGTTGTTTGGGTATTTCGTGTTGCTCCAGGTATTCAGGACTGCAGACCGGGAACACCCGTTCACTCAACAATTTCTCGCTATACAGTTCAGGCCAGCTGCCGTAACCCAGTCGGATGCCAACATCTGCTTTGTCAAGGCTGAAATCAGCCAGTTCGTCACTGGTAGAAATCCAGATTTCAATATCAGGAAACTCCCGATTGAACTGACCCAGGCGAGGGACAAGCCATTTGTTGGCAAAGGATTGTAGTGTAGTTACGCGCAGTGGTTTACTGGGGGTTACATCGTGAAGTTCTTCCAGGGCGGATTTGGTACGCCGTAAAAAATCACGAATAATCGGCACCAGAGTTTGTCCCTCTTCGGTTAGTTGCAGTCCGCGACCACGGCGTTCGAACAGCTTGACCTCCCACAGGGTTTCAATATGGCGAATTTGATGACTGATCGCACTCTGTGTAACATGCAGCTCGCCAGCAGCACGCGTGTAGCTAAGATGGCGGGCCGTGGATTCAAGAGCTCGTAGGGCAGACATTGGTGGGTAATGAATAGTCATACGGTCCCGTATTGGGTTGTGCTGGGTGTCAGGGTAGTAAGGGGAAGAAATCAGCGCAGTAGTGAAATACTAACACAGCACCACTATCGAAGATGGTTATTCGAGAACATCGAACCCGTCCGAGAACAAGAATCTGCCGTGGAAAAGCTGCCTTTGGCCGGTTTTTTCCCTACGTCGTTACACACATCCTGTATTCGCCTCAACATGGAATGTTGTCTCAAAGGGTTCCCCTCGCTAAGACCGTCATGGATGATGGAAGGGGTGGTTTATAGGAGCAATACACCGGGTCTATTCCTGTTCCCGGACAACCTCATGAAGTGAATTACTGAAAGTGGCAAATATTTCTTGACTAGAACGACTGTTCGTTCTAGTATCAGAAAATGCCGTCTCTAAAGATCAAATCCAGCCGTAATATTCCAGAGAAAATCCTGAAGACTGCTATCCACCTGTTCACGAACCGTGGCTATTTCAGTACATCCGTGTCGGATATCGTGCGTGAATCCGGAGTCAGTACGGGCTCGATATACCATCATTTCGGTGACAAGGAGGGTATTGCCAGGGCTTTGTTTGAAATGTTGGTACTGCGGATGGAAAATGCATTTGATGATATCGAGCGTCAGCATGATACAGCACAAGCCCGTTGTCGAGCAGTTATTAAACTTCTTTTTCAGATAACCGAAGAAGAACCGGAGGTGATGACCTATATGTTGTTTGTAAAACATGAGGAATTCATGCTCGGGACAGCCCCGATTTGTTCATCAAAACCGTTTCGGCAAATGCGTGAAATGGTCGCTGAGGGGATGGATAGCGGTGAAGTACGTCCGATGGATCCAATGGTTGCTGCTGCTTCTATATTCGGTGGTGCCTTGCGCATGATTAGCATGCGCTTGGACGGAATTCTGCAGCAACCGCTTACGGAGTATCTGGACGAACTATGGAGTAGTGCCTGGCGATCGGTCTGCCAGTAAATAAGGTTTTTTGTAATATTAAATCAGAACGAATATTCGTTTGAGGAGTGTATGATGAAATCAATGGCTATTGTGGTACGTGATGACTCTTATGATAAATTGCTGACACCCTTTGCCTTCGCCTATCTCCAGGCGTCTGAAGGTTGTCAGGTAGATATGCTATTTGTGAATTGGGCCGTCCTTGCCTTGACAGAAAAAGGTGCCAAGGAGATCAGGATACAAGGTGATCATGCGGACCAGGATCAGTGGGTACGTGAGCAGGTGACCAAGGCCGGGCTGCCTAACGACATCAATGCTTTGATTAAAGCACTGAAGGCAACAGGAAATGTGAACTTTTATGCCTGTAGTCTCGCTTCACAAATTTTCGGCGTGGATAAGAGCAACCTAATTCCAGAGGCAGAGGGCATTATTGGTGCCTCCTGGTTTCTGAATGAAAAGGCTAACAACGCAGATCATTGTCAATATTTTTAATCCAGAGCCACTATGGATAAAAACAAAATTACCCAATCGCTGGATACATCAGGGAAATGCTGTCCCATGCCGATTGTTGATACCAATAAAGCGATTAAAAGCCTGCATATTGGCGAAATTCTCGAAATTATAGCAACGGATCCCGGCACCCGAAGTGATATTCCGTCTTGGTGTGAGCGAACGGGTAATGAACTATTGTCTTTTCGAGAGGAAAACAATATTTTTAATTATCAGGTCAGGAAATTAAAATCAAGCTGAGGTTTCTGTATAATCCGAACAGTATATATAAATCTTGTAGGATTCTAGGAGGCTGTCCGGGAACAGGAACCGTCGCGAGGGAAAGCTACATTGAGGTAGATTTTTCTGTTTTCCTGTCAATTGCAGAGAGATAACCAAGAGTTTATGATGCTAACCAATAGATTATGCGCTTTGCACATGCTGCTTTTATCTTTTCTATTCCTACCGGCTGCTGTAAATGCTGCCGAAGAAGGGCCGGAAATTCCAGATTATCCGGTCGATAGGGTGGCGGATAATATTTATGTAATTCATGGTCCGGTGACAAGACCCAATGAAAAAAACCAGGGTTTTATGAATAACCCAGGATTTGTGCTCACCAGTAAAGGGGTTGTGATCATTGATCCAGGGGGTACAGTACAGGCAGGTGAAATGGTACTAAGAGCCGTAAGAACAATCACGGACAAACCTGTTATTGCTGTATTCGATACCCACGTCCACGGCGATCATTGGCTAGGCAATCAGGCTATTCGTAACGCCTACCCGGACGTACCGATATACGCTCACCCCAATTTTATTGCTGAAGTTGCTGCAGGAGTAGGTGATAAATGGGTTCAAATCATGCTGGATGCCAGCAAAAAACAAAGTAGAGGAACAAAAGTTGTTAATGCTGATCATGCCTTGAATCCTGGGGACAAAATTATTCTTGGTGATACTTCATTTGATATTTACAATTACGGTGTTGCCCATACAGATACCGATATTATGATTGCTATAAATGGTAATACGGCATTGTTTACCGGAGACAATTTGATAAATGGGCGTCTGGGTAATACACTTGAAGGTAATATAAAAGGACTTATAGAGACCGATGAAAAAGTGATTGAAGCAGTACATCCCAAGGTCATTATCCCCGGACATGGATCTAGTGGAGGACTGGCGATGTTTAACTATAGTATTGATTTTTTTCGCATCCTCTATAAAACAGTAGGACAGTTGTACCAAGAAGACATGAGTGATTATGAAATGAAGCCCAAGGTCATCAAGGCATTAGCAAAATATAGAAACTGGGAAGACTTTGACTTGTTATTGGGAAAAACCATTAGCCAAGCTTATCTTGAAATAGAAGCTGTCAGCTTTTGACACGATAAATCGCTAATTCATTTGATCGCAGTCCCATCATCTGGGGCAACGGCAGTATAGCGGCTGGATTGAATTACTCATGAGACCTGTGGTTCATTGCTTTTCATCCAGATTCAGACCCTGCCGGATTCAGGTCTTGAAATTCGCTTCTCTACTCTTCCTGTGTGACAGGCTCTGCCACGTGCTCCAACATATCGGCAATAACACAGCTGATGTGTTCGTCGGCAACGGTGTAGTGAATCTGTTTGCCATGTCGCTGACCCCGCATCACCCGTGTTGCCCGCAGCAAACGCAGGTGATGGCTGACGAGGGATGCAGAGAGATTCAGGGCAGTGGCGATTGTTCCTACCGAAGTCGGGCCATGGAGGCAGGCGAGAATAATTCGCAGACGGGTCGGATCACCCATTAGTCGGAACATCTCCGTGAGTTGGATCACTTGATCATCATCGATTTCGGGGAGTTGCGACAGCGTTGTGGTTGGATTTTGGACCATGGCTTATTGTATCGTGCAGTGCATCTTCCTGTCATCGTTTCATGTGGTACCTGATGGCAATTAAAATACTACTGGGCCATTTACAGCTCCATAGTGGCCAATCCTACGTCATTTTTTGGAGTTGCTTTAGGAAATAGCCTGTTTTTTGTGCCATCGGCTGGTTTTTCGGCATGATTTACCCTGCCAGGTAGCCATCGCTGCGGTAATTCACAACTTGACCTTCGTCTTTCTCGCCCTATTCGATAAATCACAGCAGCTGATCGACCACCAAGGCGATGATGTCAAGCATCAGATGGGTCATGAGTTTCACAGGACCCTTGACGCGTGCCCTGGCGCTCCAAAATCATCCGAACATCACAAACTTTACCAAATGGCAATGTTTGGACAAGCTGTCTGCAAGGTTGCTAAGCGTAATCTACCCCCAACGTCGGAATCCATCTGTATTTGCGGCAGCTACTAACAACACTCAGGAAAGTCCCCAGGAGGCTGTCCGAGAATAGAGAACCTACTACGCACAAGCGGACTTTGGTCCGATTTTCCCTCGCCACGGTACCTATTCCCGGACAGCCTCCTAGAGAGTATTGCCTAGAGAATATTG
>DRJH01000353.1 GCA_011052285.1 Gammaproteobacteria bacterium | reverse complement strand
GTGTTCATGAGGGGGAAGTCAGCACTCGCCTGGGATTCCAGGCGAGTGCTGACTTCCCCCTCATGAACACAACCGTTGCCAGCCAGCCAGGGGTCCAGGGAGTGCAGGAATACGGTGAGATGGCAAGTCTGTGCGTATTGCATGGCACGACGCATGACCAGTGAATTGCTGATTGCAGCAAGGCCGTTGCTGACGCCAACGCAGCCGGCAGCTGCCAGTGCTGCCATATTACTGATGCGCTCGCTACCGAGTTCCTGGGTCAGTGCCCCGAGTGGGTGGATGATCGCATTGCCAGTGAGTCGGGCCCGCTGCTGCACCATATGCGCCATAGCCGGATTGTCAATAACCGGTTCGGTGTCGGGTGGGCAGCAGATCCGGGTGATTCCACCGCACAGTGCAGCAGCAGTTTCACTGGCGATCGTCGCTTTGTATTCCAGTCCCGGCTCCCGGGTTCGGGCCCGGATATCAATCAGGCCGGGGCAAACGATCAGGCCTGCAGCAGCAATGGTCTGGTCCGCGGTAAAACCAGCAGGAGCCGGGCCGCAGGCGACAATTTTTCCCTCAGCAAGATACAGATCAGCAATTTGGTCGAATTTTTGTGCCGGATCAATGATGTGACCGCCGAGCACGGCAATACGGCTCACTGCGCAGTCCCGGTAGCGGCGCTGGCACCCATTAGCTGCGCCATGATGGCCATGCGTACCGCAATCCCATTGGTAACCTGGGCCAGGATGACCGATTGCTTGCCGTCGGCAACTGCTGAATCAATCTCCAGGCCACGATTGATGGGTCCGGGGTGCATCACAATGGCGTCACTACGGGCAGCGGTCAGCTTGCCGGGAGTCAGACCGTAGAGACTGAAATATTCCTGGGCGCTGGGGATTAACTGCCCCTGCATGCGTTCGTATTGCAGACGTAGCATAATGACGACGTCAACATCATTCAGGGCTTCGACCATATCGGTAAATACCCGGACACCCATTCGCTCAATATGTGTCGGCAGCAGTGTTCTGGGCCCGGCAACCCTGACCTCGGGGCAACCGAGTATATTCAGCGCCAGGATTTGTGAGCGGGCGACGCGGGAGTGCAGGATGTCACCTACGATGGCAACCTTCAATTGCTGAAAATTGCCTTTGTGCTGACGGATGGTGAACATGTCCAGCAAAGCTTGGGTTGGATGGGCGTGACGACCGTCACCGGCATTGATAATGCGCACATGAGCGGGTACGTGTGAGGCGATAAGATGAGCTGTACCACTGAGGTGGTGGCGGACGACAAACATATCGGTATGCATGGCTTCGAGATTGCGTACGGTATCGAGTACCGTTTCTCCTTTGCTGGTCGACATTTTTTCTGGGCTAAGGTTTATCACATCTGCAGAAAGTCGTTTAGCTGCCAGTTCAAAAGTGGTACGGGTACGGGTGCTGGCTTCAAAAAAAAGATTGACCACCGTTCGCCCACGTAATAAAGGGACCTTTTTGATTTCCCGGTGGCCGACGTCAATGAAGGTTTCTGCGGTGTCTAAAATACTCTTCAGGATAGAACGATCCAGACCATCCAGGGTTAGTAGATGACGCAATTTTCCGTGTTCGTCAAGTTGTAAATTTACCGGCATGGTGGATCATCTCTGAATAGGAAATACAGCGCTTGATCCTGAATCAGCTTGATATGCTGCTGTGCCTGAAGAGGCAGTAGCAGACCCAAATAATCGGGCTGCACAGGCAGTTCGCGGCCACCCCGGTCGAGTAACACGGCTAATCGAATGGATGCCGGACGGCCATAGTCAAAGAGTGCATTCATGGCCGCACGAACGGTTCTTCCAGTGTGCAGGATATCATCGACCAGCAGGATATTGCGGGCATCAAAGTCCCAGGGCAGGTGGGACGAGCGGATGACCGGTTGCAGGCCAACCTGGGAGAAGTCGTCCCGGTAAAAATTGATGTCAAGCATGCCCAGTGGTTCGGCGATGGCTAAAGCCTTATGCAATCGCTGAGCAATGATGACGCCACCACTGTGAATTCCGATCATCAGCAGATCACCGGCGGGGGGAATTTGTTGCTGGAGTTGCCTGATTAATGCCTCAGGTTGAGGTATAGGAGTCTGCCCGGGGACAGGTGCGGCAGGTTGTTTTGTGGGCAATTTTTTCATAATCAAAAACGAAAAGTCGTAGCTATTCAGCGTGTTTAGATTTTGGTTCAGTACAAGGCATATTCGCACGGAGAATGTGAGCATATAGGTCATATGTGAGCATTCGAGTACGAAAATAACGCCGTAATGGGACAAAAGATGAATGCGCTGAATCGTTACGAAAAGTCATTCTCAGAGCTGCTGTATATAGGTATGCAAAATCAATTCGGCAGCAACGGCATCGCGCAGTTGTTGGTGTCGTGTGCTGCGAGTTTGTCCCTGGCGTAATTGTAACGCAGCCTGATCGCTGCTAAGTCGTTCATCACTCATGACTGCCGGGATCTCATAACGGGCTTGCAGGGTAAATGCAAATTTACGGCAGTGCTGGCTCAAAGTACTTTCGCTACCATCGAGATGTAGTGGCAGACCCACCACCAGGGTATCGGGTTGCCACTGTTGGACAATGGAGTCCAGGCCTTTCCAGTGCGGCTTTCCGGCCACAAATGGCAGTGTTAGCAGTGCCTGACTGGTTCCAGTCAGGGTGTTGGCAGTAGCGACACCGATCTTTCGGACACCGTAGTCAAAACCCAGCAGTCGATGGCTGTTCACGGGCTGTACATTAGTATGGTGATCAGGGAGCATGGTGATCAGGCGTGACCAATTTGTGAGGAGATCAGAGCGATGTCTATGCCCAGCAACAGGGCCGCTTGTCGCCAGCGTTGTTCGACCGGGATATCGAACACGATCGTCTCTTGTAATTCCACATATAGCCAGGTATTTTGCTCGATTTCCTGTTCCAGCTGACCACTTTGCCAGCCCGCATAACCGAGCGCGATCATACGTCGGGAGGGACCCTGATTACTGGAAATAGCCTCCATGATGTCCCTGGAGACCGTTAATGCCAGGTGCTCATTGATGGGCAGGGTGCTGGCGTATTGATAGCGTGCGTCATGCAGCACCAGCCCACGCTCAGTCTGCACGGGACCGCCGAGAAACACCGGGTCATGGATGGCGTCGGTTTGATCCACCGGCAGGTCAAGTTGCTCAAGCACATGTTGTACTGTGAGATTCGACTGGCGGTTGAGAACTACGCCCATGGCACCTTCCGGCCCATGTTGGCAGATCAGTGTCACAGTGCGTTCAAAGCGTGGGTCAGCCAGGGATGGCATGGCGATCAGCAGATGATTCACAAGTGATGGAAAGTCGGCCATGAGCAGTCGGATATCAGGGTTGTAGTGGAACGAGAAATATAGCACATCTACCCGATTAGCGGCTGGTCAACCGGTTGTCTCGCATAAACTTCCAGGTTCTGATAATGTGTAGTATGTCGACCTCTTTGCGAATGTTTTGCGGGAATACCGCAAAGGGGGCGGCCAGTTTTACGATCCGTATCGCAGCATCATCCAGTACCTGGTGGCCCGAGGAGCGGAGGATGGAAATGGTGTT
>DRJH01000352.1 GCA_011052285.1 Gammaproteobacteria bacterium | reverse complement strand
CTGCCAAACAGGCTCCCAGCCAAGTTGTTGTCTTGCTTTTGCACTATCCAAACGCAAACAAGCTGATTCATGCGGTTCCTGCCTGTTACCCTGCTGCCACTGCACTGCGGGCCAAACCTGTTGAATTGCAAGCAATACATCGCATACCTCAGCATCGTCATCGGCAGCCGGGCCAAAGTTCCAGGCCGAGGCACAATCGTGCTTCCCCGCCAACAATTGCTGACCCAGCAACAGGTAACCGGATAGCGCATCCAGTACATGTTGCCATGACCTTATGGCATGAGGAAAACGAACTTCCATGCTGCGGCCTCCTGAAACAGCTCGCATCAAATCAGGAATCAGGCGATCTTCACTCCAATCGCCGCCGCCAATCACATTCCCCGCACGCGCGCTGGCCAGCAGCAATCGGTCGATCCCGGTGCAGAATGAGCGCCTGAAACTGCTAACAACCAATTCAGATGCCGCCTTGGATGCCGAATAAGGATCATAGCCACCCAATTGATCATCTTCCCTGAACCCACGCTGCAAATCCACTTGTTCGTAACACTTGTCCGATGTTACAACCACTGCCGCTTTCACGCTGGCGGTATGTCTGCAGGCTTCCAAAATGTTGGCCGTTCCCTGCACATTCGTCGCCCATGTCGATAATGGATCAAGATAAGACTTTCGCACCAGCGGCTGTGCCGCCAGATGAAAGACTATCTCCGGTTTCACTTTAGCAATGATACGTTGCACGGCTTCGGCATCGCAAATATCCTGCCTGTACTCATCAATATCCAGATCGAGCAAGTCCCAATGATTGGGTGAATCAGGCGGATCCAATGCAATGCCGAAAACTTCAGCGCCAAGCATTTGCAACCATAAAACAAGCCAGCTGCCTTTAAAACCGGTATGTCCGGTGACCAGAACTTTGCGCCCGCAATACTCCCCCCCAAACAATGACAAACTCACCAAACCTTCCAGGGCGCATTCCCTGAATCCCATAACTTCTCCAGACGCACCCTGTCTCGCAAGGTATCCATAGGCTGCCAAAAGCCGTTATGTTTATATGCTGATAAAGCGCCTTCTTCAGCCAATTGCTGCAAAGGGTCATTTTCCCATGCTGTTGGATCGCCTTTGATATAATCAAATACTTTCGGGGAAAGAACAAAGTAACCACCATTGACCCAGGCACCATCTCCTCGCGGTTTTTCTTCAAAGGAACGTACTTTGCATCCATGAATATCCAGCGTACCAAATCGGCCTGGCGGCTGAACCGATGTTACCGTTGCAAGACAATCATGCTTCTGGTGGAATTTGATCAGTTCAGTGATATTAATATCTGCAACCCCATCGCCATAGGTAAAACAAAAATCCTGTTCAATATGGGAAGCGATTCTTTTTAAGCGCCCGCCAGTTGAAGTCGCTTCACCGGTATCAACCAGTGTCACCTTCCACGGCTCTGCTGTATTCTGATGCACCTGCATCGAATTATTTTTCATATCGAAGGTCACATCCGACATATGCAGGTAGTAGTTGGCAAAATATTCTTTCACCAAATAGCCCTTGTAACCCAGACAAATAATAAATTCATTGATGCCATAAGCGCTGTACGTTTTCATAATATGCCAAAGAATAGGCATGCCGCCGATTTCAATCATCGGTTTGGGTTTCAAATGGGTCTCTTCACTGATTCTGGTTCCCAGCCCGCCAGCCAATATAACTGCTTTCATTATCCGTCCTTCAAACAACCAATCAACACTTATTAACGCACATTATTTGTTTCGCATTCATAGCAGGAAGCAAAATAAATACCAACAAAAACTCTGAAAAACACCTACAATGCCTGCATCTCTTTCCAGTCATGTGAGTCAAAACCTTCACGCACACGGCTCCTCAACAGTGCATTCACGAATCATCAGAGCAGGCATAATAACCCATAAGTTTGACCGGCAGACGTTGCAGTAGCATCGCCATCGGAAGCGTTCGGTTGGATTTCAGCCATTCTTTCTCGGCCTTTACCTTCCCCGAAAATGGGTATAGGAAGCATAAACGCCCTTTTCGCCGAAGTCGAGAGGGATAGAGAAGTCGAGAGGGATAGAGTCGAGAGGGATGCAGCCGGTTGATCTTTTTCGGCCAGGTCCACTGGAAGGGCTCAAGAGTTTTAATGAAAACAAGCGGTTGAGCGCCGAAGAGATTTCGTTACGCATCTTGGGCTAAAGTATCTGATGGTTTATTGTTTTCAATGGTTTGTGCCAATGAGTGATCTTGTAACGCAGAATGGTCTTGATGGGTAACACGCTGGGAATACCCGGGATGAGCAGCCCGCCAGGCCTGTATATGCTGCACGTTGGCAGGGCCTTTGAAGTAGTCCCGGTTCTCAGGTTTGCTCAACCAACGGCGTTAACTGGCTGCTTTACTGGCATGGCGACAGTCTTTGCTGGAGCAATAACGCTGATGTCGGCGATTACGGACATCAGGACGAAATATTTGATGACAATGCAAGCACTTAACGCTTCTGTTTGAATTCATTGGTGGCGCCTCAGCACACACCTGCTGAGTCT
>DRJH01000351.1 GCA_011052285.1 Gammaproteobacteria bacterium | reverse complement strand
TCCGATACCAGCATTATTGCCCTATTATCGAAGCAAACCCATGTATATTGTCGGTGAGCTGCTTGGCTACGAAGGCTCAGGCAGTCTGTTAGCCGCATTAAAGAGTAAGGGTTGGGCCCGCGCATTGAGTGCTGGTGCGGGGGCAGGAAGGAAAAATGAAAGCACCTTCGGTGTGAATATAACACTAACACGGGCCGGTCTGGAACATCAGAATGACATCATCGCCTTATTGTTTCAAGCCATCAGGCTGATTCAGGATCGCGGGGTGAAAGCCTCGATCTATGAGGAACAGTCAAAACTTAACGCCTTGCAGTTTCGTTTCAAAAGCCAGTCTGATGCCCAGGCTACGGTGCGTAGTGCAGCACAGAATATGCAGGATATTCCCATTCAGGATGTGTTGGCCTGGCCCTGGATGATGCGAAGATTTGACCCTGCATTGACAAAACGCCTGTTGGCTTTTCTACAGCCAGAGAATGCCTTGATTACGGTAATGGCACCCGAATACAAGAGCACCCAGAAAACACCCTGGTACGGGACCGCGTACCAGCGTCAAAAACCTGACCTGGCAACCCTGGCGTACTGGAAAACAGCTACGCTCGACCGTACGGCTCTGCACATCCCTCTTCCTAACCCCTTTATCCCGGAACACTTGCAACTTGTGTCCCCGGATAAGGCTACAGCGATCCCCGTGCGTGTACAGTCACCACCTGGTTGGGAGGTCTGGCATCAGACAGATCTTACCTTCAAGGTACCGCGCGCAAGCTTTTATTTCAGTATCCGTTCGCAGGTGGCCAATGCGAGCCCCCGTAATACCGTGCTGACCGAATTGTTTGTTCGTATGGTGAAGGATCAGCTTAATGAATATGCCTATAACGCAGGTTTGGCCGGCCTGAACTATGATCTGTATCGGCATATTCGCGGGATTGCCGTGCGCATAGGGGGTTACAGTGATAAGCAGTCCCTGCTACTTGCTTCCATAGCGGATGCCTTGCACCAGCCCACTTTGCGAGAACAGCGTTTTGTAGTATTGAAAAATGCCTTGATTGAAGAGCTGAGTAATAACCTGCAGCGCAAACCCTACGTACGGGCCATCAGTGCAGTTCGTACCTTGTTGATCAAGCCTTTGTGGACCGATGCACAGCAGTTGCAGGCGTTGCAATCTTTAACAGTAGAAGATCTTCGGCAGTTTTTACCACGATTCTGGAAGTCTGTGCAGGTGGTAGTCTTGTCACATGGCAATGTCAGCGCACAGCAAACGCAGGATCGTACCCAAATTTTACAGCAACATTTGCAACTGCCGGGGTCGACCGCTGCCGTACCTGCTGCAACGGTAATCGATCTTGATCGGGGGCGGCACTATCGCCGTCAACTGATGAAAGCCCACCCGGATGCGGCGGCCGTGCTGTATTTTCAGGGATGGAACAAAAGTTGGAAGCAACGCGCCCAATTCGCCTTACTGGGGCAATTAATGTCTTCACCGTTTTATCAGCAGTTACGTACCGAGCAACAACTGGGCTATGTCGTGTTTGCAACTGGAATGCCGATGCTCAAATATCCCGGATTGGCATTAGTAATTGAATCGCCAGCGGTGTCAGCGCTGGAGTTGTCCAGGCGGATGCAGCGTTTCTTGCAGAACTTTAAGAAAACCTTGGGGACGATGTCGGCACAGCGATTCGCCACCCATAAGCAGGCTTTGATTACGCAGCTCAATGAAGAGGAAAAAAACCTGCGTAGCCGCTCCGCCCGCTACTGGCGAGAGATTGATGACGGACTCGAACACTTCGATTCACGACAGCAGATTACCAGTCAACTACGGCAGCTCGACCTGGCTTCGCTCCAGGATTTGTATGAGCGGGCAGTGCTTGATCCAGTGAAATCGGCAAGCCTGTTGGTGTTGCATCCTGGAAACAATGTAGTGAAGAGTCAAAGTAAGAAAGCGACTGATGCTCCTAAATGGTCAGAAATTAATGATGTGGCAAACTTTAAATCTCAACAAAAAGTGTTCTTGCAATAAATCGTAATCTTGTAATCTGCTCTGGCGTAATCCGTTCTGGGCGGTTATTTTTCCCACTCACGCAGGATCGGGGCTTCACGTTTTTCGAGTAGTTCCTCTTCGGCCCGTAACTGGTTGGCGGCAAACATTACCTTGATCTGACTGCTGTCCTCTACAGACTGTTCGGCACGCAAGTTGCGGGCAGAGGTCTTAGCCTCCTGGAAATTGTCAAACTGTTGTAGTTTTTCCAATGTTGTAATCACTTTGGTGGGACCGGGTAGTATTCTATAGATGAAGTAAGGCATGCTTTCACGTATTGAGGGTACTTATTTTATGGCACATATAATTGACGGCGCTTGCTAAGGATTCGTATCCAACAGTGGATGAGAGGGAGACACTGCAGTATAACAAGCTTGTTTGTTGCTGTGCAGCACAGGCAAAAAAAAGCGCAGGACAAGCCTGCGCACAATAGGGGGGTTAGAGAGATATAGTCCGGTGCGTTTACACGCCCGGGGTACAGAATTTACTCATAGGCACAACCAGTAGAAGTTGTGCAGCCGTCGTTGCTATCGGAGCCACTGTGGTCGTTGCTGCTATCGGAGCCACTGTGGTCATTACTGGAGCTGTTATCGGGGCTGTTATCGGAGCCACTGTGGTCGTTACTGGAGTTGCTTTCGTTGCTGTGATCGGACCCACTGTCATCGTTACGCTCACCAGTTTCGGTATGGGTTTCGCCAGTATCATCATTGCGGACGGTATGACTTACAGAGGTGGCGGCGGTGCCGGTTATTTTCAAGCCATTGAGTTGGGTCGTGAAATGTTTCCCCAGAACGATGTTCATTGAAGCAGTCCCGTTCGGATAGTTGAATACCACCTGTTGGGCGCCATCCGGCAGGCCGGTAAGGGTGAAGTTGCAGTTGCTGTTGACCTGGGTTGAGATGCCGGCAACAGATACCGTTACATCGGTGCAGGCCAAGGCCTGAGCGGTGCTGCCGGCCAGTAATTGCTGTGTGGCGAGGTAGGCCAGCTGAGTGCTGACGCCAAGGCCGCTATTCATCGCTACCTGCTGCCGGCCCAGGGTTGTAATATTACCGGTCAGAGTGGCGGTACCGGCGCTGGCAACGGAAGAAGAACCACCGCCGGAAGAAGAGCCTCCACCGCCACAGGCGGAGAGGGTGCCGGCAATAACCAGTCCACCAGCTAAAGAGAGAAGATTACGGGTACGTGTTTTCATGAGAGATAAGCTCCGGTATTGAGGTTGTATTATGATTTCGTTTCGAGGCGATAAAAATGGTTTGGTGATTCAGTGATGTGAACTATAAACTCGCCTTACTTAAGACAGCCTTAAGGGTGCTGACTAAATTCCACTTCGCATCACCCTGTCTTACGGTTTAACAGTCATGGTCATCTTTTCATCCATCTAAAGGCTTTATTGAAGACAAGCGGTAGATTAATAACGACAAAAGGTTTGTTTGGAGGGATATCGGTTCAGGAAGCTGTCCAGGAACAGGGGGCAGCTGGTTTATTACACCTACAATATTGGCGCTTCCTCCACCCATGGCGGCTGTGGCATGGGGGTGCAGCTTTTACTGTGCTGGGGCGATCAAGCGCCCTTTTTATCTTTCCTCACTGGTACAATCACGGTCTTTTGAAAGCAGGATCAAATGCTCAAGCCACTCGAGTTGTATATCGGCCTACGCTACACCCGGGCCGGACGTAACAACCATTTTATTTCCTTTATCTCCTTCATTTCCATGTTCGGGATATTGCTCGGTGTATGGGCATTAATTACGGTTTCTTCCACTATGAATGGTTTTGAGGGGGAATTGCGTAGCCGCATTCTCGGGGTTACGGCACATGTTACGGTGACCGGCAGCAATGGTTGGGTGAGAGACTGGAAAGCTTTGCAACCGTTCATTAAAGCCGAGCCTGGGGTTGTGGCCTTCGCACCCTATATCCTGGGGCAGGGCATGGTGAGTTCACACGGTCGGGTCACCGGCGCATTGATTCGGGGCATTGACCCGCAGATGGAAAGCCGGGTCGATGAGGTCGCGAATAAAATGGTTAATGGGCGACTGCAGGACCTCAAGGCAGGTGCTTTTGGTATGGTATTGGGCAGTGAACTGGCCTGGAAACTGGGGCTGACGGTGGGTAGTAAGGCCACACTTATTGCTCCGCAGGGACTGGTCACGCCGGCCGGGATGATTCCACGTCTACGTCGTTTCACCGTGGTTGGTATTTTTCATGCCGGTATGTACGAATATGACAGCAGCCTGGTGTTTATCCACAGCGCAGATGCAGCCCGATTGTATCGCACCCGAGGCCAGGTCAGCGGTATTCGTTTGAAACTCAATGATGTATATCAGGCCCCACAGGTGCGTAAGTCACTGGCCGCAAAATTGGGCAAAGGCTACCGGGTCAGCGACTGGACGCTGGAGAATGCCAATTTTTTTCGTGCGCTGAAAATCGAAAAGCGTGTAATGTCGATCATCATTATTCTCATTGTTGCTGTAGCGGCTTTCAATATTGTCTCTTCATTGGTGATGACGGTAACGGATAAGGCAGCGGATATCGCGATTTTACGCACCTTGGGGATGAAGCCGGGCAGCATTATGGTGGTATTCGTGATCCAGGGGGCGATTGTGGGGGTAATCGGTACTTTGCTTGGCGCCGCCTTGGGTGTCTTGACGGCAGTCAATCTCGAAACCCTGGTACCCTGGCTTGAGAATTTATTCGGAGTGGAATTCTTTCCTGCCGATGTTTACGTGATCTCCGGTTTTCCAGCCGAATTGCAATGGCAGGATGTGATCAATACCATTACGATATCTTTGGTTCTGAGTCTACTGGCGACGTTGTATCCAGCCTGGCGGGCTGCCCGTACGCAGCCGGCAGAGGCGCTGCGCTATGAGTGATGCCGCAGTGCTGCGTTGTGCCGGTTTGAGTCGGTATTTTATTCAGGGTGGTGTCCGTATTGATGTATTACGGGATGTCAACTTGAGCATTGCGGCAGCAGAGCAGGTGGCGATTGTTGGTAGTTCCGGTTCCGGCAAGAGCACGCTGCTGCACTTGCTCGGTGGCCTTGATCGAGCCAGTGCCGGCGAGGTCTGGATTGGTGGGCAGCCCGTATCACGTCTTGGAGACAGTGCTCTTGGCACGATGCGCAACCGGCAGTTGGGTTTTATCTACCAGTTCCACCATTTGTTAATGGAATTCCCGGCCCGTGAAAATGTCGCCATGCCACTATTGATCCGGCGCGAAAAACCTGCAAGGGCACTGGACGCGGCCGATGAGATTCTGAGTAAAGTGGGGCTTAGAGAGCGCTTGACACACAAACCCAGCCAGCTTTCAGGGGGTGAGCGGCAGCGGGCTGCGGTGGCTCGGGCACTGGTAACCAAGCCACGCTGTGTGTTGGCCGATGAGCCGACCGGTAATCTGGATCACAAAACAGCCGAAGCGGTATATCAGCAGATGTGTAGCCTTAACCGGGAGCACGGCACCAGTTTGCTGGTAGTGACCCATAACCTGCAGTTGGCACAGCGCATGGATCGAATTCTGACCTTGAAGGATGGCCGGTTGGTTGATTTGTGACAACCCCATGGTCAGGTTTGTCTCTGGCAATTCTTGGGGCACATTTACTTGGGGCGCATTTGCTCGGGTCGCAAATGTGGCGTGAAATAGATATCGGCGTCGTCCAGGTTGATGGATTGGCCCAGGGAATCTTGTAATGGCTGATCATCATCCTTCCAGCCGCGTAAGCCGGTTTTCAGCGAAAGCACGTGGCTATAGCCGAGACGCTGCAGTGAATGTGCGGCTAGAAGGCTGCGATTACCGGAGCGGCAGACCACCAGAATCTCCTGTCTACAGGCCTGTACCAGCGTCGGCTCGGTTTCTTCATAATCCCATTCACAGGCCGATTCCAGGATGCCCCGCGGCACATTCAGTGATCCCTTGATATGCATGGCGGCAAATTCGCCAGGCTCACGCACATCGAGAATCAACAGATCAGGATTTTCCTGAACCCGCACGGCAGCATCCCAAGGCATGATTTGTGCGACAGCCAGCAGCTCATCGTGGAGCATCGTGATGTAGCGCTGCATGTTCAGGTACTTTGGTTGAAGGCCGTGCGGTTACAGATCGG